>JBGSYU010000736.1:0-18179 GCA_041750715.1 Lacipirellula sp. | reverse complement strand
TCAGGCGGCAACTTGGGCCGTATGGAACCGATCGAACGGCTCTTTGGAGCCGCTATCCGCCGGCGCAGGAAGAAGTTAGGGCTATCCCAAGAGGATTTTGCCGACCAAGCCGGGATCCACCGGACTTACATTAGTTCGATCGAGTTGGGAAAAGTTAAGATCAGCATTGGCGTCGCCCAGCAATTGGCCGATGCGCTTAAAACCCCTCAAAGCCGAATTTGGCAGGAGGTCGAACGCGCGCAAGGCAATCCGTAGAAGTTGATGGCCTACGCGAGATTCGACGAGCCAGGATGGCTCGGCTATATTGGGAGACTCAGTCCGCTGCGCTCAATGCCATCGTGCGTTTGCCCTTCGGCGCCGTGTCGTCCGACACGCCCATCAGGTGCCGTAGCGTATACGCCTCCAACGCTTCGTAATCCCGCGCCTCGATACACTGCTGCTCCAGCTTCTTGTCGGCCGTGCGGACCTTTTCCACCAAGTGCAAGAACAGCGACCGGCTGTTGACCAAGTGAGCGGTCGCCTGCTCCTGCCGCTGGGTGCGCATCGCCTTCACGTCGAGCCCGATGAACTCGCCGCGGCGGCCGTAACCCGCCTCTTCGAGCACGCGAACCTGATTGTAGGCCGACCGCAGGTTCGCGGAGCCGAACGACTTGTCTTGGTCGTATTTCAGTCCATTCTGGTCGTTAAGATGGACGCTGGCCAGCTTGTCGTGGGCGAGCGCGAACGCCATTTCGTCAGCCGGGTCGAGCCCCGCAAGAATCGCGTGGGCCGTTTCAATCAGCCCGCTCACTCGATCGGGATCGGCGGAGCGATACGCCAGGGCGATGGCGTGGCCGATCGTCGGCACGTACGCGTGGTCCATCGGTTCGTTCGGCTTCGGCTCGATCCAAATGCGACACTCGCGGTCGTACGCGAGCATTTTGTTCACCGCGTCGAGCAGCCGGTCGTACGCCACGCGGGCGTTCTTCGCTTCGCGAACGTAGGTGCCCTCGCGTGCCAGCCACAGCACGATGTTGGGAGTGCCCAGTTCGCGGGCGACGTCGATCGTTCGCATCGTGCGATCGAGCGCGTACTGGCGATCGGCCGCGCTGTTGGAGGTGTAGCCGCCGTCGACGGTGTGCGGGTCGAACCACATCCGCGGGGCGACGAATTCAGCCGTCAGGCCGCGGTCCTTCAAGGCGCGGCCCACTTCGCGCGCCTTCTCCGCAACCTGCGCTGCGCTCAGGTCGTCGATGTTCTCGACCGCGTCGTCGTCGTGGAATTGCACGCCCTCGAACCCCAGCGGCTCGTACCAATCTAATTTTTCCATGAACGAATGGGGCGAACGCACGTTCGGGCCGAACGGGTCGGCGCCTTCGCTGATATTCCACGGTCCAAATGAAAAACGATACTTCGTTGCTTCAGCCACGGCTAGGTATTCTCCTACGTTTGCTTATGTTTGTTGAAGGGGAGGGTTCGGGAGTCTTTTGCGACTGGAGACGTTGTTCGCTAGGAAGCTCGCGAGTCGCAAAAGACTCCCGACCCTTCGCGGCGCTAATCTCATTTGAGCGACGACTTACGAATCTCGCCCGGCGTTTGTCCGGTCGCGTGTCGGACCATCGCCGTGAAATATTGCACTGAGGAAACGCCCACGCGCTGCACGACTTCCTTGATGGGCATGTTCGTGGTGATGAGCAGCCGCCGGGCTGCGTCGATTTGCACCCGGCGTATCTCGGCGTGGATCGACCGGCCAATCGACTCGCGAAAGCGCGCTTCCAAGGTCGAACGCGACATACCCGCTTTCTCCAGCACGTCGCGGACCTGGATCGGGTCGCACGCATGCTGCCGGATGTAGCGTATTGACTCGGCCACTTCTTCGTCCGCCACGGCCATTACGTCGGTTGATTGCCGCGCGACCAACCGCTCGGGCGGCACCGCCATACGTTGCTGCGCCGGCGTCTTGCCAGCCATCATCTCGTCGAGCAGCGCCGCCGCTTCGAATCCGACGCGCATGGCGCCCTGTTCGATGCTGGTAAGCGGCGGGCGGGTCAGCTCGCACATAATATCGTCGTTGTCCACGCCCACGATGGCGACGTCGTCGGGCACCTGCAGCCCCGCGATCCGGCAGGCCTGCAACACATGTCGCGCCCTGGCGTCGTTGCAAGCCATCATTCCAATCGGCCTCTCAAGCTGTTGAAGCCATTTTTGCAGCGCCGCCTGCGATTTGCGCCACTGCTTTGCCGGACTGAAACGGCCGGCATACACCTCGCAACTAAAGCCCCCTTCCGCCACGCACTCGCAAAAGGCATCTGCTCTCTCTTGGGACCATCCGTTCGACCGGCTCGGCGGTTCGCTGCAAAACGCGAAACGCCGAAACCCTAAGTCGATCAAATGCTCCGCCGCCAGGCGGGCGATCGCCCGATTATCGGTCCGCACATAAGGGATCTCGGGATTCTCCTCGTAGTATCCGTAGCCGCCGCCGACGCCCACGACCGGCACGCCGAGCGTAGTGACGGCTTCCGCAATTCGCCGGTCGTCGAAGTTAGCGAGAATTCCGTCGCCGGCCCATGCATCCAGGTCCGGCAGCCGCGCCAGCGGATCTTCCTCGACATACAGCGACCAATCTCGCCGGTGTCGCTGAACATACGCGGCCACGCCGCGGATGATCCGACGGTCGTAGGGCCGACCGGGATCGACGATCAGCGCCACCTCGAGCTGGTTCCCCATAGTCTTGCCTGCCCTGCCAGAGATAACATGTCGTCGCGGGGCGGAGAATACGGCGCGTGAGGATTCTACAAAGGTTTACGATTTATCGTTAACCAGGGATTGGCTTGAGGGCTGCAACGTCATTCTGAGCGAAGCGAAGAATCTAGCACCACGCTAGATCCTTCACTGCGTTCAGGATGACGGCTAAGTTCGGCCCGAGCATTTACGAGAACTCATGCGTCACTTCGCTTCAAGATCGACGCAGATGCACTCCTCGTCATTACGAATGTAGGCGCGGCGATTAGCGAACGCCGGCATGCTCCACACCACGTCGCGGCCGAACGCCGTGTTCGTCGGTTCGATGACCTTCGCGCGGTCGAATTCCTCGAAGCCCGTTGGAGAAATTTTGCCGATGACCAGATCCCCGCCGTCGGTGAACAACCAATTCCGGTCGCCTTGCCGCACAATGAACGCCGTGCCGGAGTTCTGCGGTCGCTCGCTGACCGGCTCGGACGTTTCCCACAGCTTCTTGCCGGCTTCGAGGTCGATCGCCCGCATGACGCCTTTCTGGTCGAAGCCGTAGAGGATGCCGTCTTCGGCGTATGGCTGCACGTTGACCGGCGAAATCGCGTTGGCGCCGCGATTGTGCCACACGACCTCGGCGGCCGGTTTATCGCTGGCGAGCTTCAGCAACAAGCTCTTATTGCTGTAGCCTCCGGCGTACAGGAAATCGCCCGAGATCACCGGCGACATAATGATCGAGCCGCTGGAGGCCTCGTAGGGCACGGACCAGAATTCCTCGCCCGTCGCCGGATCCACCGAAGTCACTGCATCGATCCGCAGTAAGATCAACTGCCGCGCGCCGCCGGCTTCAATAATCGTCGGCGGCGAATATCCCTGCTCCGGCGACGTGAGGGCCTTCCACCGCTCCTCACCGGTGGTCTTGTCGAACGCGACGACATGACTGCCTTCGCCGCCGACGATGCAGATGAGATTGTCGCCGTCGACGAGCGGATGACTCGCGTAGCCCCAGAGCGCGGTTTTCGTGTCGTAGTCGGTGTGAAAATCCTTCGACCAGACCATCTTCCCGGTAACGGCGTCGAGACACGCCAAATTCCCTTCGGCGCCGAGCGCGTACACCTTGCCGTCTTCGACTATCGGCGTACAGCGCGGCCCGGCCGGGTAGGAAATGTTGTACGTTACCGAATACTCGTGCTTCCACTGAATCTCGCCCGACTTTTCGTCGAGGCACAAGACGCGTTCCGTGCCGGACGTTTCCTCTCGGTCGAAGTTGTCGACCTTCACGTCGTCGCCGGTGACGTAGTCCATGAGGAACACGTGACCGTCGGCAACGGCGGGGCCTGCGTAGCCGCCGGCGACCGGGGTGCGCCAAAGAATGGCCGGGCCGCCCGCGGGGAATCGCTCGATGAGCTTGTCCTCTCGCCATACGTTGTCACGCCCCGGCCCCATCCATTGCGGCCAGTCGTCGGCGACTGCGGGGAGCGTGAATGAGAACGCGACTGCGAGCGCGGCGAACGATTTCATGCGAAGCCTCCTCGATGATGGCGATGCGGCAAACCGCACGTCAGCCTAACGCAGTTCGCGGATTCGCGACAGTCAGACGCTCAACCGCTTGCGGCGAAAGCGATAGCGTACGCTGCAAATTGTCGACCGCGCGGGCCATGGTGCAGGCCGAGCCGACCAAGTGCGATCGGTCCGCCGCCCACGTCGCCAGCCGCTCATCGACGACGACTTGCTGCCCGGCAAGAGCGTAAACGCCCGGCCCCATCCCGGCGGCGGCGATGGCGTCGGTCACGATGATCGCGCGCTCCGGCCCGACCAGCGCCAGATAGTTCTTCAGGGCGACGAACGGCACATGCACGCCATCGGCGATGAAGCACACCCACAGTTTACTTGCGAGGCCTAGCACCCGCTGCACGATATTGTCGTGCCGGTTCAGCAGCAGCGGGCAGCCGTTGCCCAGGTGCGTGAACATCGACAGGCCCGCATCGATCGCCCGCTCTAGCGCGTCGATCGACGGATCGCAGTGGCCGGCCGAAACGCACACGCCTTGCTCCACCAGCCAGCGCGTCACGCCAGCGTCGGCATCGCGCTCCGGTGCGAGCGTCATTAGCCGCACCAAGCCGTCTGCTGCGTCGAGTAATCTCGACGCCGCGTCCCGCGTCGCGGGCTGTGTCGCCTGGGCGGGATGGGCGCCGACGTAACCGAGTTCAGCGCTGATAAACGGTCCTTCGACGTGAATGCCGGCTACCACTTGCCTCGTTAGCGGGCTAGCGCTGCAAAACTTCGCGAGCCGGCTTAGCCGACGGCACATCGCGTCGAGATCGTCGGTGATAATCGTCGCCAGAATCTGCTCGACGCCGTCCGCGCGGAGCCGCTCGCAGGCTGCATCGAGCGCTTCGCCCCTCAGCTCGTCGCTATTGAAGTCGACGCCGGCGTAGCCGTTGACTTGTAGATCGAAGTAACGTCCGCCACCGGGCGCGACTGCCGTCATATTCAAATGCACTCCACGCTGCTCACAAACGGTATGTACCGTTCGTGAACCAGGGAAAACGCCGCACTGCCGACCGTCGGCAGGCATCAGCAAGCCTTGATTCAGCGTGTCTTACAACGAGTGGGCGGCACAAGACTCGAACTTGTGACCTCTACGGTGTGAACGTAGCGCTCTAACCAACTGAGCTAGCCGCCCGGGTTTTCAATGTCGTCGCCGTGAACACGCATCTTACTGCCCGCTCCCTTCGATGGCCAGACGTCCGGCCACGGTTCACCGGCTCAGTCATTCGGTTCTGCGGTTTCACCACGCTCCGCGATTCCGTAGTGCTGAAGCTTCCGCTTGAGCGTCGTTCGGTGCAAGCCAAGGATGCGGGCGGCCGGCGCGCACTGCCGGCTATTCTTGCTCATAGCCGCCTCCAACAGCGGACGCTCGACCACCTGCAAGAAGCGTTCGTAGACAGCCCCTGCGAGTTCTGCGTCTCCCAGCAGTTCGCGGGCGAGTGACTCGGCGGCCCGAGAAAGTGCGTCGTTTTCATCGCAGGCGTCGCTTGCGTCGATGAACCTTGGTAATGCCGCTGGCAAATGGATGGGAAGCACCGTGCCGCGGCGCGCTAAGACGACCGCGTGCTCGATCGCATTGCGCAACTCGCGCACATTTCCGAACCACGACCGCCCTTCAATCTCCGCGAGCGTTTCATCGGCGAGCACCGCGGCGCCGTTGGCAAATTGCGCCGCGAAGTGCTTTGCTAACAGCGGAACGTCCTGCCGCCTTTCGCGCAGCGACGGCAAGGCGATTTCAAAGGTGCATAGGCGATAGAATAGATCGTGACGAAACTCCCCGGCTTCCACGCGCCGGCGAAGGTCCCGATGCGTGGCCGAAACTACTCGAAATCGCGTCGTCGTCGGCCGATCGGCGCCAACGGGCAACACCTCGCCCTGATCGAGCACCCGCAGCAGCTTCACTTGTAGCGATGCCGGTATGTCGGCCACCTCGTCGATGAACAGCGTGCCGCCGTCGGCCTGAGCTAGCAATCCCCGACGCGCCTGCTGTGCGCCGGTGAACGCCCCCGCAACGTGGCCGAACAGTTCGGCCTCGGCAAGCGACGGGCTTAACGCGGCGATATTTACTGCGACGAAAGGTCCGTCTCGTCGAGCGCTGTGTCGATGAATCGCGCTGGCTGCGAGCTCTTTGCCGACGCCGCTTTCGCCGGTCAAGAGCACGTCGGCGTCGGACGCAGCCGCGAGCGCGATGCGCTTGAACGCAGCTTGCATCGCGGGACTTTCGCCGAGCATTGGGTGGTCCGCACGATCCACCCGACCGGCGACCGTCGCGGGCGTCTGGCGAAGGGCGCGGACTACGGCGCCACGAATCTCCTGCAGATCGAACGGTTTGAGCACGTACTCAAAAGCGCCCTGCTCCACCGCTTTCACGGCTGTCGGGAGATCGCCGAACGCCGTAATCACGATGATCGGCGCCTCGCCCATACGCTGGCGGAACGAGCTCATTGCGGCCAATCCGTCGATTCCGGGAAGCCGGACGTCGAGAACGAGCAAGTCCGGCCGACGTTCTTCGGCAAGCGTCAGTCCTTGCTCGGCGGAAGACGCCGAGCGCACCTCGTGCCCAAGCCCTTCACCCAGTCGAGTCAGCCCCCAACAAATTGACGATTCGTCGTCGACGATCAGAAGACTAGACACAGCACGCGCCTTTCCTAGCCAGTGGAATCTCGATGCGGAAGCACGTGCTCTCGTCCACTCGCATCCAGTCGATTGCGCCCCGATGCGCCTCGACGACGCGCTTCACCACCGCCAGCCCCAGTCCGACGCCTTCGGGTTTATTGGTATTAAATGGAGTAAACAGCGCATCGGCGACAGCGGCTTGCGGTCCGGGGCCATTGTCGCGCACGATCAGCTCCGCGAACCCGGGACGCGTTACCGCCAGGTTCGCCTCAACGCGGCGTGGCGTCGAACCGCCCGGTTGTTGTACCGCTTCAATGGCATTTATCAAGAGATTCACGATGGCCTGCCCAAGCGCTTCGTCGTCGGCCGCGATCCACGCTTCCGAACTGCCGCGATTGAAGCGCAGCTCGACGCCCGCATGACGCGCCGCTGGCAGCACGAGCGGCCACACGTTCTCCAAGATCGACGCGAAATCCACGACGCGGTCGACTGTCACGGCGGGCGATTTACCGGCACGCATAAACCGTTGAAGCTGGTTCTCCATGAGCAGCAACTGACGCTCAGCCACGAGCAGGCTCTCGTCACCGGCGCACTCGACGCACGCCTCAGCGTGCAGATCGAGAGCGATTCGGCAACCCGTCGCGGCGTTTCGCATTTCGTGCGCGAGCCCGGCGCCCAACAGCGCGACAGTCCGCATTTGTTCGGCCCGCCGCACCTGTCGTTCGTACTCGGCGAGCATTTCCGCCGTGCGATTGACGGCGAGCGATAAGTCGCGAATCTCATCGTCGATTTGCGGCAGTTGCGCAGGGGTAAAGTCGCCGCGAGCCATTCGCAGCACGTCGGACCCTAAACGCGAGGTCGTCCGACTTATCCGCCCGGAGAGGACGCTCGCAACGATTCCGACCGCCACTACCGCCGCGACGCCGACAATCACCGGCGGCAGGTAGGCCTCCTGCAAAGCGCGGCGATACTCCGCCTCTGGAAACAGCGCGTGCAGCATCCGGGGGTCGGGAGACCCGGCTCTCTTCGGAAGTGGAGTAACGCGATGAAAATACGCCTCGCCCATCACGACCAACCGCGATCCCAGCGGGGACGTCCGTTCGACGTCTCCCTCATCGCCAATGGGCAGTTCGGAGGATCCTTGCGAAAAACTGGCAGCCTGGGCCGCACCGGCCGCATCGGTCACGACGAACTCCGCCCCCGAAAGCTCGCGCATTTTCTCGAGCACGCTGCCGGTTAGCGGGAAGTTCGAACTCGAAAGCACCGAGACGACGCCTGCGAGTTGCCGCTCAATTTGATCGCGCGCCTGGCGTGCCGCGAGCTGCGCGTAGATTCCACCGACGGCTGCGAGGCTCGCAATCGACACCGCCAGTAGCGGAAGCATGATCTGTCGGCGGAGCGGCCATCGCATGTTGCGAATCCTCACACGAAAGCGGCGTCGATTTGTGCGACACCTGCGTCGAAGCAATCGACGTCGCATCAAGCCTGCGCCGTCGACTATCGCTGGCAAGCATTGTAATCGCCCATGGAACGTAGGGCGAACCGAATTGCAGCGCGTGCGGCGCGGCTTTTGCTTTTCCTCGCGAGCTCGCAACTCATTGGTAAGCAGCGCATCGTGGCAAGGAATTCATTAAACAGGAGGAAGCTGTCGATGAGAAGCCGTTTGACGCCAAACCGGATAAGAGCGTTCACCCTGGTTGAATTGTTGGTGGTGATCGCCATCATCGGCGTGCTCGTAGCGCTGCTGCTTCCCGCCGTGCAGGCCGCCCGAGAAGCCGCCCGACGCAACTCCTGCAAAAATAATCTGAAGCAACTGGGACTGGCCGCAATGAACTACGAAAGCGCTAAACGCAATCTTCCGCCCAGCGCCCAGGTCGACCTTTCGGTGACGACGACTGCCAATAACGGATCCTGGGGCGTTCACGGTCGCCTGATGCCGTACATGGAGCAGCAATCCTTGCGGCAATTGGTGAACCTTGAAGTCGCGTGGGACAACCAGTTGGCGATCAGCGGCGTGCGGATCGACGCGTTCCAATGCCCCAGCGACGAGCGCAGCGGGGAAATTCGTGATGCGGGCGGCGGCAGGGCGCTCCTCTACCCAAACAACTACGGCTTCAACATGGGCACCTGGTTCGTGTTCGATCCCGCGACCCGTACCGGCGGCGACGGCGCCTTCTTCCCAAACAGCAATCTGCCGCTCTCAAACTTCACCGACGGCACGAGTAACACGCTGCTCGCCGGCGAGGTAAAGGCGTGGACCGCGTATTCGCGAAACGGCGGCCTCATTTCCACCGACATCCCGGCCACCGCCGACGCGGCGTCGGCGCAAGCGAACGCCGGTCCCGACAAGAAGGACACCGGCCACACCGAGTGGCCCGACGGCCGCGTGCATCACACGGGCATCACCGCCGCGATGGCGCCCAACACGTTCGTGCCATTTACCTTGAGCGGGCAAACCGTCGACGGCGACTATAACTCCTGGCAAGAAGGCAAGGACGGAGTCAATGGCCAGCCGACCTACGCCATCATTACCTCGCGTAGCCACCATGCCGGCCAGGTCCAGGTGGCGATGGTCGACGGTTCCGTGCAGAGCGTCGTCGACGCCGTCGATCTAGCAGTGTGGCGAGCCATGGCGACGCGCGCGGGCGAAGAAACACTCGGCAACGGTTTTTAGAGCGCGTCCCGCTGACGTAAAGCGAAAAACGTCGTTTCGAGCGAAGAATTTAGACGCATGCGACATTCTTAGCTTTGTTCAGGACCAGACGATTTACTCCCAAGAGACCCCGACGGGCGAACCCGGGTCCGTCTTCTCGTGTCCGTGCCGTGTACCGCGGGGCGAAAATTCGGCAATCTCCAAAGATTGAGCTTGCCATTGTCCCCGCCGCGGTAACTATAATGCAGCAGTAGGTCGTGCCGAACGCAGCACGACGGGCTAGTTCCGGCCGCTCGCGTCTCTCTGGCAGGGGCGCGTTAGCCGCCAGCACCCAGTAAGGAAGGAGGTGGTTTGTTGAACCATAGTCATATACGCCAGTGGGGTGGTGAAATCCGTTGACCACCGGCGGGTGTCCCTTCGGAGACGCCACCACCTGCTTGTTAACCCAGATCGAGCTCGATCAGGGTTAGAGCAAAGACGACAGGAGCCCGGTCGCCCTCGCGGCGGCCAGGCTCTTTTTCTACGTAGACGAGTCTCTCCGAGACTCGAATTATGCGGCGTGGGGCCGAAACGAAACTACAACTTTCGTATTCGCGTAATGATTACGCCGTCCGACGACCTCGAAGCGGCCCTCGAAGCCCAGCAAATGCTGTTGGAGACCAGCCTCCCGTTGGCATTCCAAGCCTACGACGACGCCCTGGAGCGCGACGTAATTGACCCCGTCGTGCTCGTACTCGACTGCGAAGACGAGATCGGCGGCGAAATCGCCCGCAGTTGGCTCGGCGACGAAACGATCGACGACGCCATTTCCCATCAAGCCGCGAGCGATCCGTCGAGCGATGAAACGACGGTATTCGCCTACGCTTTCTCGCTAGAAGAATGCCGCCGTGAAATTCCGCCGGTGTTCCCCTATCTGGCGTCGGCGCTGGTCGCCCCCCCTGCCCCGGGCGGGTTTTGGGCGATTGCCATAACCGGCGGCGGCGCTTCGCTCTTGACCGTTCCGCTGGACGCCCGCCCGTAGATTAAACGGGCTGAACGACGCGGCAGACGGCAATTCGCTAGATTGGTTGGGGGCAAGCGACCGGACAGCTATACTAAATGCCGTCGTCGCCCAGGTACTTTCCAGCGCCACCACGAAGCACAGGGAACCTGTTCATGGCAATTAGTCGCCCTAAGATGCGTTGCCGCGCCGCGCTCCCCGGCACGTTGGCCTTCGCGGCCAGTGTCCTTTTGGGCGCGAGCGACTTCGGAGCCTTCACCGCATCGGCGCAACCCGGTCGCCGCGGCGGCCCCGCGGGAGCGGCGATCCAGCTTTCTCCGGAAGACATGGCTCGGATGCAAGCCGCCCAAGGCGCCGTGCAGCCGCAAGGCCAGCCCGGTCAACAACCCGGCGGCGAGAAGCCCAAAGAAGGCGAAGAGAAAAAACCCGATGGCGAAAAGAAGGAAGAAGCGAAAACCGTAAAGCGTCCCACCGAAAAGCCCAAGGCCGACGCTGCCGAGTTGAAGGTCGCCCCCGATAAGGACGGCATGGTCCAATTCAACTTCCGCGGCCAACCGTGGACCGACGTGCTCGAGTGGTTCGCCGGCGTGGCCGGTTACAGCCTCGACTGGCAGGAGCTACCGGCGGACTTTTTGAACCTCTCCACGCAGCGCCGTCACACCCTCGCCGAAACGCGCGATCTTTTGAATCGTCATCTGCTCGCGCGCGGGTTCACGATGATTCTCCAGGGTGAATCGCTCACCGTCGTAAAAACCGACAAGATCGACCCGAGCCTAGTGCCGCGCGTCGACGCCGACGATTTGGACGATCAGTCGCCGCACGATTTCGTTCGCACTCGCTTCCCGATTCCCGACACCATGGACCCTGCCAAGGCGGTCGAGGACGTGAAGCTGCTCCTCAGCCCCGCGGCTAAGGTCACGCCGCTGCTGGCCTCCAAGCAGCTGCAGGTGATCGACGCCGTAGCGAACCTCCGCGACGTGCGCGACTTGCTCTACGACGAGCAACTGGTCGCCTCGAAAGACGTGCGCCCCAAGCCGTTCACGATTCGGCATCGCCGCGCCGATTACATCGCCGACCAGGTGATGATCGTGCTAGGCCTCGACCCCAGTTCGCGCAAGACGCCGATGGAACTGCAGATCGAGCAGCAGCGGATGCAGCTTTACATGCAGATGCAGCAGAAGGGGACCGACATCACAAAGATGCTCAAGCAAGACGGCCCGCAAGTGTTCATCGCGGTCGACAAGCGGCGCAACGCCCTGCTGGTCAACGCGCCGCCGAAAGAAATGGCGATGATCGAGCGGACGATTAACGAGTTCGACGTGCCCGAGGGCGGCGTCGCCGCGGCCGGCGGCGACGAGAATCGCCAACTGGCGATGCGGCAGCATTCCACCATTACGGTCAGCCCCGACGCGGTGATCACCGCGCTCAAGGAGATGGGCGACCTCGATCCCCTCACGCAATTGCAGAGCGACAGCAATAGTAAAACGATTTTCGCTTACGCCACGCCCGCCGACCATGCGACGATTGAAGGCATGATCGGCCGGCTCGACGGCACCGGCCGCGGCCTGAAGGTCGTGTGGCTCAGCCGCCGCACGCCGGCCGACCAGGTGGCGGGAACGATCAAGGCCCTCATGGTGGGCGAAAAGAAAAAGGAGAATAACAACCGCCGCGACTATTGGTACTACGGCTACGACCGCGGCGGCGGCGGCGAGCAGGAGCCTGAAGCCGCCTTCCGCATTCAGGCCGACGTGGAAAACAACCGCCTGCTGCTGTGGGCTAATGACGACGAATACGCCGAAGTGACGACGCTGCTGAAAGAACTGGGCGCGATCGCCTCCGACAGCGGCAGCAACCCGAACAAGTGGCGAGTTCTGGACGCCCGCACGCCGGACGAAACCGCCAAGATGCTGGAAAAGCTCCAACAATCGTGGGGCGGCAAGAACCGGCTAAACATCAACGTGGCGCCGGCGAAGGCTGAGGACGTGAACGACGCGGCCCCCGCGAAACCCGCCGACGACGAACCAGACGACAAGGACAAGATCACGAATCAACCTGTTGCAGCCCCGGCCTCTGGCCGGGGGTTGGTTTGGATCACGGAAAATTTTCCCGCAGGCGACGCGACCCCCGGGCAAAGCCCGGGGCTGCAATTTGTCGAACGACGGACCATTCATCGCTCAGCCCGCAACGAAGGTTCGTTCCGACTCGTCGCTCAGCAAGAACTGCCTGCCGACGCACAGGCCGCCCCCGAGGATTCAGCGCCGAACGTGGTCGCCGACGAGACGTCGCCAGCAACTGCCGCGACTAACCCCGCACCCATCAACATCACCGTCACCCCCGATGGTCGCATCGTTATCAGTTCCGACGACGTCGCCGCGCTCGACCAACTCGAAGATCTGATGGCTGAGCTAGAACCCGCGCGCCGCGACTTCGAGGTGTTCCCGCTCAAGAATTCTCGCGCGAGCATGGTGGCGCTCAACCTGGAAGAATACTTCGCCGACGAATTGAGCGACGACGGCAACCAATCCTTCAACGGGTGGTGGGGATGGGGCGGGGATGAGAAAAAAGAAGACCCCGCCACGCTCGGCAAGTCCCGCAAGCTCCGCTTCATCTGGGATAGCGATACGAACACGATCGTGGCGCAGAACGCCAGCCCGTCGCAGCTAGAGGTCATCCGCAAGCTGATCGAGATTTACGACCAGCCCGTGAGCGAAGACTCCGTCTCGAAGCGTCGCACCGACATCGTGGCGATCCGCTATTCGAGCGCCCAAGACATCGCGACGGCTATCAAAGAGGTGTACCGCGATCTGCTAAGCTCCAAAGACAAGGAATTCCAAAGCCGCGGAGGCGAAGGCGAAAAGAGCGATCGCGGGCGCGAGAGCCGGTTCAGCTTTTGGGGCGGCTCCGGCTCCAGCAGCCAGAAGTCGGCGCCGATGAAAATGTCGTTCGAGGGCCCCCTATCGATCGGCGTCGACGAAATCTCCAACTCGCTGATTATCTCCGCGGACGAGCAAATTTGGGAGAACGTCAAAGATCTGGCCGTCTCGCTCGACGAAAAGGCCAAGCCCGACACAGTGGTTCAAGTCCATCAGTTAAGCGGGTCGCTCGACCCGAAAAGGCTGCAAAACGCGCTACAGGACGTACTGGGTCAGCCCTGGCCCGGCGGCAAGCCGGCTCAAGCTCAGAACGGCCGCGGCGACGGTGATCGCGGCAACAATGATCGTGGCGGCGATCAACGCCGCAATCGCGGCGGCGACGGCGATCGAAAGAATCGCGACGGGGATCGTAATCGCGACTGAGCGGCCGCCGAAGCGACCGCTCACAGTGTCAGCGCCCGCTCGATTCGCCGCGCGCTCCGCACGCGCCCTAATATCGCCAGGGCATCGAACAACCCGAACCCTACCGCTTTGCCCGTCACCGCGACTCGCACCGCGTGGACGAGGTCGCCGATCTTTACACTGTGGCGTTCGACAACATCTTTCAGGTGCGCCTCCAAAGTCGCCGCGTCGAACGGCTCCACCGCGCCCAGCTCAGCCGCATACGCCGACAGCAATTCTCGCGCCCCGGCAGGCTTGACGATCCGCTTCTCGACGACTGCCATGTCGTACTCTAGCGCGTCATCGGCGACGTAAAACTCGCTGTAGTCCAGCACGTCGCCCGCCATCTTTACGCGGTCGCCGGCCGCCGTAAGAATCTGCGACAAATACGGGCCGGTATCGCACGGCGGCGGATCGGCGACCAGTCCGGCACTTTGCAAGAACGGCAAACACCGCGCGACTTTTTGCTTGAGCGGTAATTGCTGCATCGCGCGATCCTGAAACGCCATCAGCTTCTGCGGGTCGAAGCTCGCCGGCGCCTTATTCACGCGCTCCAGCGAAAAGTGCTCGATCATTTCGGAGCGCGTGAACTCCTCGCGCTCCCCGTCCAGCGACCAACCCAGCAGCAGCAGGTAGTTCAGCAGTGCATCGGGCAGGAAACCGATCTGCTCGAAAAAGTCGACGATCACCGGGTTAAACGTATCCGCGGTCGTCGTCAGCCCCAGTCGTGCGGCGATCGCGTCCCCGTGCTCTTTCAGCGCCGCGAACTCCCGGTTCTTCAAGTATTTATCGAGCTTCCGCTTGCTAAGCTTCGTCTTACTGCCGGGTTCTGCGACGTACGGCAGATGGGCGTACGCCGGCGGCGCGTAGCCTAGCGACTGTGCGATAAACACTTGCCGCGGCGTGTTTGAGAGATGCTCCTCGGCGCGGATGACATGCGAGATCCTCATCGCCTCGTCGTCGACGACCGACGCCAGGTGATACAGGCACGTGCCGTCGGCCCGTTGGATGACGTGGTCCTGCTCGCTCGCCCACCCAAAGCGGACCTCGCCGCGGATGAGGTCGCTCAGCACCAGCTCACCTTCGCGCGGCATCTTCAGCCGCACCACACCCTGCCGGCCCTCACGTTCAAACCGCGACGCGTCCGCTTGCGTCTTCGCCATCCACCGCCGGCTGTAGGTGAACTGCCCGCCGACCGCCTGCGCCGCCTCGCGCTCGGATTGCAATTCCTCGGTCGTGGCGAAGTCGCGATACGCCGCGCCGCTCGCCAGCAGCGAGTCGACCGCCGCCTGATACGACGCGCCGCGCTGCGATTGGAAATAAGGCCCGTGCGGACCGCCGACTTCCGGGCCTTCGTCCCAATCCATGCCCAACCAGCGGAACCCGTGCAAAATCGGCGCGAGCGCCGCCTCGACGTTTCGCTGCTGATCGGTGTCGTCCACCCGCAGCAAAAACTGCCCGCCGTGTTTGCGCGCAAATAGCCAATTGAACAGCGCGGTCCGCACGCCGCCGATGTGCAGATACCCGGTCGGGCTGGGGGCGAATCGCGTGCGGACGGGCATGGGATACGGCGTGAGGCTCGAGGCGTAAGGAAACGAAGAATGCAGTCCCCCCCCTTAGCCGCGGCCTAACAGGCCGCCGGGGCGGCGCGAATTGCTCATTCTACGAAGCGGGTCGGGCAACGTCTGCCCCGCTTCACCGGCGATCTGTTAGATCGCGGCTACTGTTGAGCGTTACGCCGCCCGTCCCTGCTTGCGGAGGCGTCTTCGGTCCGCTTTGGACAGCTTGCGATCGGCGCCGTCGTCCTCGTCGAACTCGGCTTCCTCGCTCCACGATGGAGTCTCTGAGGCCTCCGCTGCGGCGTGCGTCGAGGGTGCTGCGTTTGCACTGGCCGTAGCAGTCGATAATTTCACGGCCGCAGTTTTGCGAGCCGCCGGTCGCGGCGTGTGTTCGATCAGTCCTTGCACATCGAGCACCACGTACCGCGCAAAGATCATCAATCCGACGAGCGCGATCGTGTGACCGGCGAGCGGCAGGGCGCCGGTGAGAGCTTCGCTCCAATCGCCGAGCATCGCCGGCGACCACCCGAGCGACCCCGCAGCGGCAACCGCATAACAGGCCGCGGCCGCAAGCAGCATCGTCGCGGAGGTCCGCGATTCGCTGACCTCCAACATAAGTCGAATGAAGATCCAACCGCCGACGAGCGCGAGCGGCGCGAGCCACCATTCGCTGCCGATCGGCGTGAGCGACATGCCCGTCGCCGCCACGGCGAGCTTGGCGATAATCGTTTGGACGTGAATTACGGAGTTGATGCTCGCAAGCACGCCGCCCCACGCGATCCACTGCCAAACGCGGTACCGGCCGGCGTAGTCGTCCACGCGATGCCGCCGTAGCGAAAAGGTGAGCTTAGCGAGCGCCGCTGCCATCAGCAAAGAAACGGCCGAGGCCCACGCTACGATGCCGCCGGCCAATTGCATTGCCAACTCGCTGGACGCCAGGCCGGGGACCGCGGCGGCGATGGGCTCGGCAAAGTGCGCGAGCGCTTGAGCGCCCGCCGCCGTCGACAGTCCGGCCAGCAGCGTCACAATCATCGCGCGCTTCCGCCGCGGGACGTAATCGGTGATCTGCGGGTGATGCTCGACGTTCGCCTGCTCGCCGTAGCGCGGAGCGTCTGCGTCGCCGCCGCTTGGGTAAGCCGCAACGTTCAAACCCGAGGCGCTTCGCACCTCATCATTCAGAACGCGGCGACGCCGACCGCCGCGGGCCATGCTGGATGCCATAGAGAGCTTCAAGTTGGGTTATCGGTGATCAGTTATCGGTGGACGAAGTGACGGCAGGCGCCGGTCGGTGCATTTACCGATCGCCGAGCACGGATTGCCGATCACTTCCCCCCCGATAATCCGGATCGGCATTTCAACCGGGACAATCTGCACGCCGCTCCGGAAATCCGTTTCTTGCCGCCTAGGCAAACTGGGTAAGACATCGTGGGCGGCCACAACTCGCCGCCGTAGCGACACCAAGGCCCTCCCTTGGAGCACCGCGACTGGCTTCAGTCCATAGATGATCTAAAGTCGTGTGACGGCACGAGGGCCATTTTCCTCGGGTTTTCTGCATAGATGATTCAAAAGTCGACGTGGAACGTTGATTCCCTGTGGCTTATCGGAGGGAAAAGGCTTGACGCCTACTGCCCAACCAGTAGAATCAGCGGCGTCCTACTGGTTGGGCAGTAAAAGGAAAGCCGAAGTCGGAAAGCGGAAGAACAGCATTTCCCTTCCGCCTTCCGCTTTCCGCGTTCGGCTTTCTGCTTTTAATTCTTCGGAGGCTTTTCCAATGGGTGACTCACACCCCACCGATCGGGAGCTCGAAGCGCTCAAGGTCCTGTGGGAACGCAGCGAAATGACCGTCCGCGAGCTGTGCGAAACGCTGAACGAGCGCGGCGCCGACCTGGCCTACACCACCGTGCTCAGCCTGTTGCAGGTGATGGAGCAGAAGGGGCTCGTGTCGCATCGCCGCGATGGCAAAGCATACGTTTACGCCGCGTCGATCGAGCGCGCGAGCACCTTCCGGCAAATGGCCGGCGGATTTCTGGACCGCGTGTTCGACGGGGCGGTGAACGAGTATCTCGTTCATGCGCTCCAGTCGCGGAAGCTGTCGGCCCGCGAGCTGGATGAGTTGGAGGCGATGGTGGCTAGCGCTAAGCGGCAAGCCGCGGAGGGGGACCTGCGATGAATGCGAATCTTGACGTAATCTCTGTCTGGTTGGCGGATTTTCATTTGCTGGCGGCGGCGCTGCTGTTGAGCGTGCTGACGGTGCTCGCCGCCATGCGGCAGCCGGCGCGGCGGATGGCGGTCGTCAAGTCAACGCTGGGCGCGCTCGCAGCGTTGGCTTTGTTCTCGGCGTTGCCAGGGTGGTCGGTTATTCACCTGATGACGCAGCAAGAAAAAACTGCGACTGATGTTGTCGAGCCCAGCACACTAGCGCGGACGTTTGAGACACAACCGCTAGTCGTGACGACGCCGCTGCCGGACGCGGCCCATCAGCCCATGGAGCCGACTTCAATCGCGGCGTTGGCGCCGGCCGAAACTGTTGCCGCTTCGGAGCCAACGAAGTGGATCGCATGGGCCCTCGCCGCGAATGCAGCCGGGTCGGCCGCCGTCGTCCTATGGCTAGTGAGCGGCGCGGTGCTCGCGAGGCGGATTCGACGCCAGGCGAACGCGGCGTCGGCGGAGTTGCAGCAGGTGCTTCAGCGCGTCGTCGGCAACCAACGCATGCCACAATTGCTGGTGAGCGCGGAAATTGCGACGCCGGTAGCGCTGGGCGTCCGGCGGCCGGCGAT
>JBGSYU010000735.1:0-3778 GCA_041750715.1 Lacipirellula sp. | reverse complement strand
CGTGAGCCGGTCGCTGACGCCGCGACGACGCGCTGGACGTTTCGGCTTAACGGTGCGCGCGAGCATCGGCTGCAAATACGCCGCGGGGCCGCGGCGGCGGTGAGCTCCGCGGCGTCGGGGGAATCGACGCTGCCGCTAGTGGCTGTCGCCCAAGCCTACAGCATCACGCCGCAGGGGCTTCAGTACGAAGCGGATCTGCGCGTCCAACAGCGGACCGCTGCCGCGGGAGAGTTGCGTTTGATGCCGCCGTCGTCGCTGCGGGTCGCTGAAATTTTGGTCGACCGCATGGCGATCGACGTGGAACTCGGATCGAACCCCAGGGAAGCGATCGTCGTTCCGCTGCCGAGGTCGTCGTCGCCGATTTCGGTCACGATTCGCGGCGTCGCCGAAACCGTGGTTGGCGAACCGTGGCAATTGCCGAGTATCGCCGCGCCGAACGCATTTTGGACGGAAGGGACGAGCACGTTGTGGATTGACCCGGCGCTGGAATTGCGGTCGCTCACGCCGCGGTTGGGGAGCTTGCTTAACCTGGTGGGCGTCGGTCGATCCGCGGGAGGCGAGGCGTATCGACTGCAAGCGTGGTCCAGTGAGGCGAGTACGGAGTTAATCGTCGCCGAGCGCACGCCGCATCTGCACGCCGCGGTCGGCGTGGTTGCGGAATTCGCCGAGCGCGAACTCGCCGGCCGCTGTCAGGCGCAGGTTTGGGCGACGGGCGGATCGGCGCTGCACGTCACCGCTTCGCTCGAGCCGCAATGGGACGTGGAGTCGGTGGAAGCCACGCCAGTGGACGCCCTCGCTCAGTGGCACGTCTCGGGCGAAGGACGCCGGCGGCGGCTGCATGTGCAACTGCGGCGTACGCCGACCGAGCTTGCGCCGATTCGGCTTAGCGTTTCGGCGCGCAAGCCGTTGCGCGGGTGGGCGCCGATGGCGACGCTCGGTGAACTGGAGTGGATTCGCTTCGCAGGGGTTGCTGCGGCGGACGGCTTTTTGCTGGTGCGCGATCGCCGCGGTCATGAATTGCAGGCCGATCGCTCGGCGCTCGATGGAGTCGTTGCGCTGGAGGCGCTTTCGGCGGCGCGACGCGAGCTCATCGGCGAACCTTCCACCGGCATGTTGGTCGCTACCGCTGAGGCGGATCGGTCGGCGAAGATTCGGGTCGTGTCGACGCCGGCGCGTTTTCGTGGCGAAGGCTGGATGGGCCTGACGCGGTCCGACGTCGGGTTCGAGCACGGCGCGGAAATCTTATGCCAGCCGATGGTCGGAGCGGTCGGCGAACTGGTCGTAGCCGCCGCTCGTGCGCTGCCCGCCGACGCGCATTGGACGCTTCTCGGGAGCGACGCGGCGCCGATAATCGCCGCGGCGGCTCATAGCGGTTCGCAACCGGCAGGCGCTGGGGCGTCGCCGACTTCGAGCGCTCAGTACCGAGTGCGCTTCGCGCAACCGCTGAGCGAAGCATTTCGCTTGCGAGTCACTTGGCGCGGCAATCCGGCGTCGGTCGCCGCCGTAAATAGCATGACGCTTCCGGGAGCGGAAAGCTGGCAGAGCTGGGCATTGCTTCGCGGCAAGGAGGGGGAGGTGCAGGTCGATGCGCGGCAGTGCCAGCCAGCGGCGGCCGTGCCGGCGACGGGGGCGCCGCCCGCGATCGGTATATCCAACGAGGCGTCGGCAGCGCCCGGCGTACTCGGCTGCTATCGGCTGGGCGAAGATCCCTCGACGCCGCTGGCGCTCGCGCCGACGCTGACGGTTATTGAATCTGCGAAATCCACGACCGACCGCACTCGGGGCGAGGTCATTTGCTGGATGTGCGACGTCGCCACGCTACAGTTCGCCGACGGGAATCAGACGCATCGGCTGGCCTATCACTTGGAAGTCAACGGCGGCCGAAACGTCGAACTGGCGTTGCCCGAGGGGTGCGATCTCGTTTCCGTGCGGGTTGGCGGCGCGGTGGTCGCGGTTGAGCGAACGTCTACGGGTTCGAGGCGCATTAACGTTCCCTTGCCGGGCGTGCGGCGTGCGGTCACGCTGTCGGTTGACGTCCATCGTCGGCGGCGCGCGTTGGATGCCGCCGAGTTGGTGGCTCCGCCGCTGCCGCGAACGTCGTTTCCGGTGCTGCGCGGTCGGTGGAGCCTCTCGGCGCCGGCCCCCTTTAACGTAGAAAGCGAAACCGTGCGACACGCTGGCGCCGGCTGGCGGCAACGGCTGTTCGGGCCGCTGGATAGCCACTGGCACGACGCGACTGCCGGCATGTTTGGCGTGGGCATTGCGCAGGGCGCGGCAACGACGCAGACGAAGAGCGCCGCAGGCCCGAGCCGGGCCGCAGGTTTGTTCGCCGTTCCGCATGGGTGGTCGTCCGCAACTCAAGACTTCGTGACGTCGCCTGAGCCGATCGAAGTTCGCCGCATCGACGATACGCGCGCCCTATGGCACGTCGCGTGGCTGATCGCCGCCGTCGTCGCGGCGCGTTTGTGGTTAAGTCGTCCGCGATGGGTCGCGCTAGAAGTAGGCGTCCTCGCGATCGGATGCTTGCTGCTTCCGCTGTCGTGGATCGTGTTGCCGCAGGCGATCCTCCTGGGGACGCTGGCGGGCATCGTCGTTCGAGAGATTCTCTCAATATTTCGACGGCCGGTCCTATCGCCCACATGCTCGCCTTCTCGCGTTGCGGCGATCGCTACGTCCTTGTTAATCTCGTTGACGTCGGCAAACGCGACGGTCCACGCCTCTGACCCAAGCGCTCCGCCGCCCGGCGTTTTGTATCCCTTAGACGGCGATCGGAATCCGACGGGGGAGGACGTCTACGTCCCCGCGTCGCTGCTCGGCGACCTTTTGCCATCGTCGCAGCGCCGCCACTACGACGGCGCCTCGTATGCGCTGATGGGAGCCGTCTATCAGATCGACCTGACGTACGATGCGACGCGCCGCGAGGTGGCGCCCAGCGGCGCCGCGTTCCGCTTTCGAGTACAAACATTTCAGCGAAATGCGCAGGTCGCGTTGCCGCTGGAGCAGGCGGAGGCCGACTGGCTGGCGGCCGAGCACACGGTCGACGGCGCCCCGACGCGGGTCCGCTGGGATCCGGGGGGCGGCTGCCTCGTCGACATTCGCGAGCCTGGCGAACACGAGCTCGAACTGAAGCTCGTCCCGCGGGGCGCGTCGGAAGCCGACCGGACTCAGCTTTCACTGCGCGTACCGCCGATCGCCGGCGCCGTCATTGAAATCGGCCATCCTGCGGGCATGGCGGGGCTTACGGTCGGGTCCGATCAGCTCGTCGCCAGCGCCGCGGAGCCGACGCGAACCGTGATAAAGATTGCGGCGAGCGACGTTCTGAAAATATCGTGGCCCAACCGACCACGCGCGAGCTCCAGTGGGATGAGCGTGGAGCAGCTCACCTGGCTAGTCGTCGATCCGACGGTCGCTCGAGTGGAAGTTCGCCTGCGACTGGCGGGCGATGCGACTTCGCAGGAGACGTTAACACTGGCAAACTCGCCGCAGCTTAAACTGCTGCCGTTGTCGGAGGACTCGCCGGTGGAGGAAGTACAATCCTCGCCGGGCCCCGCGACGATCACCGAACTGAAGTTTCGCGCTCCGCCGCAACTGCCGATGACGGTCGCCTTGCAATTCCAGGTGCAACGGTCGGTATCGCTGGGGCGCATCGACTTTCCGTCGGTTCGCGTTTTGGGCGTCCAGACGACAAGCCATCTGTTCGCCGCGTCGATCGACCGGCGGCTGCGCACTGGCGGAGAGGCGCCGGTGGGCATGTCGCCGGCGCCCGTCGCGGCCATCG
>JBGSYU010000734.1:0-6370 GCA_041750715.1 Lacipirellula sp. | reverse complement strand
GAATTGGCGCAAGTAAAGGCGTTGCAATAAGCAGGACGGAACAGAACAGGCAGAGAGACTTGTCGTAAACGTGTTACTTCTTACTTCCGTTGAGTCCACTAGAAAGGGAAACGACTAATGAAACGAATTGCTAAGCTGTGTAGCGGCGCCCTCGCGGCGACGCTGCTGGCGACGGTCGCCTCCGCGGCGCCGCTGTTTTCGGACGATTTTAATGTCAATAGTGCGGGGAGCTACACCGTCAACCAAGACGCCGACACGACGGTCACCTTCGCGTACGACTACAGCGCCGATGGCATTCCGCCGGCGCCGGGCCAGGGCGGAACGACCCGCGGCGTCAGGTTTTCGGCCAACAGTGGCGACACGACCGCAACGGCGGCCGCGGCGAACATCTCGCCGACCGGCGGGAACTACACGGGCGACTATCGGCTGCGATTCTACTCGTGGCTGAATGCCAACGGCCCCTTCCCCGGGGGCGGCGTCGGCTCGACCGAGTTCGTAACGGGCGGCATCGAAAACAGCGGGACCGCGGTCCAGAAGAGCGTGACGGGGTCTTCGGCCAATGGACCTTGGTTCGCCGGCTCGAATGAAGGCGGGGCCACGGGCGATTACCGTGCCTATCAAACGTTGGCGCTGCAAGTCGACAGCAGCACCGTGTATGCGGCGCCGAATCCTTCGGTTCCGGCCAATACGCGCCGTGAGTCGTCAAATCCTTACTATCACACGGCGATTCCCGGCGTGCAGATGGCGCCGGCGTCGCAGCAAGCGGCGTTTCCGGGCCCCACGGCCGGCATGGATCAAACCGGCGCGACGGCGGCGGGTTCCCTGGGTTTCGCCTGGCAGTTGCATGAGATTAGCAAGGTCGGCTCGGCCGTGAGTTGGACGATCAACGGGCTGCCGATCGCGACGTTCCCCACGCCTACGGTGGGCGGCAGCAATGTGTTCGTGGGCCATTGGGACGCGTTCGCGTCGATCGCGGATAATGCGGCGGTGAGTTTTGGAATCATCGACAACTTAACCGTGGTTCAGATTAATGTTCCGGAACCGAGCACCCTGGCGTTGGGCGGGCTGGCCCTGGTGGGCATCGTCGCGGTGCGTCGTCGCCGGATGGCTTGATTGTTTTAAAAGAGGGTCGCCGACTTGGCGGTCTCATTGAGATATGAATAGCAGGCGGCCCAGGCCGGAGCGATGCGCTTCGGCCTGGGCGCCGCTGTTTTTTTGCAGCGCGGGGGTGGCCCAGGTTGGCGTACTCGCCTACCCGGGCGGCGAAGCCGCGGGAGGCAACTTGATGGCGGCAGTTGGTTGATTGGATGATGAACGTATTGGTCCTCTTGTTGCTGACGCAACCGCGGTAGGCGCGTACGCCGACCGGGGCTACTCGCTTCGCGTAAAGACTCGAATTCGGAGACGTAGACCATGAAAAACGCTCGAGGCGATGCGTGGGGTCGCGTTGCGGCGTCATGCGGGCGCGTGCGATCTGCGTTCACGCTCGTTGAGCTATTGGTGGTGATCGCGATCATCGGCGTGCTGGTGGCGCTACTCTTGCCGGCGGTGCAGGCGGCGCGGGAGGCGGCGCGGCGCTCGCAATGCCAGAACAACCTCAAGCAGGTCGGGTTAGGATCGCTTAACCACGAGAGCGTCCACCAGTTTTTCCCGACGGGCGGGTGGACCTACGATTGGGGTCCCGACCCGAATCGTGGCTTTGGTGAAACCCAGCCGGGCGGATGGATGTATGGCCTGTTGCCGTTCATCGAGCAGCAAAGCTTGCGCGCACTCGGCAAGGGAACCACCATCGGTACGCCCGCTCATCGAACCGCGTTGACGCAGTTGATTCAAACCCCGGTGGCGGGGTTTCTTTGCCCATCGAGGGATTCGGCGCGGTTACCGCTGGCCATTTGGAACGACCCCGTCAAAAATATGGGATCTTGGGTCAGACCGTTGGTCTCGACGACCGGAGTCTTCAAGGGCGATTACGTCGCCAGCTCGGGGGACGCCATCAGGACCGACGGCGACTCTTGGTTTCTCAGCGTGCCGGCTCCCGCGGGGAACAACTATGCGTCCGCCGACAGCGCGGTCGCCACGGCGTTTGCTAATCGCAGCATCGACCAATGCGCCGGGGGCGCATCGGCCGGCCCCAATCGCCAGTACTGTCAAAACGGCGTCATCCATGTGCGGAGCGAAACGTCGCTCGCTCAAATTGAGGACGGCACGTCTAATACGTATCTCGTGGGCGAGCGCTACGCGGACCCGAGGGAATACGCCGGCGCAAGCAGCACGTCGGACCCGAGCTTCAGTTTCTCGTCGAATCAGGGGGCCTACTGCGGTTACGACTGGGACAATCAGCGTCGCGCCTGGAACCCCGACCTCGAAACGGTCGCCCAACAGGAAGTGTATCAGCCGCGGGCCGACAAGCTCAATGCGGATTCGCCGTACATTTTTGGCAGCGCCCACCCCGGGGCGTTTCATGTGGTTTTTTGCGACGGTTCGGTTCGCGCGATGAATTACACGATCGACCCGCTCTCGCACAGCTATTTGGCGAATCGCTTAGATGGACAAGTGGTGAATTCGAACTGAGTTCTCCAAGCGGGCCCCTCAAGCGTCTCGGACGTCATCCCGCACGGAGCACTGTCATCCTGAGCGAAGAAAAGGATCTAGCGAGACTCTAGATTCTTCGCTTCGCTCAGAATGACCTGCGATCGCTACGCTTTTCGAGTGCTCATTTGCTTTTCAGCCTGAAGATCACCTGTTTGGCGGCGATCGCCGGATCGTCCTTGGAAACCTGTTGGCCGAGGGTCGTTTCGGCGTTGTACCGCGCGGGGATGGTCTCCTTACCACCCACGAGCTTCGAGACGCGCACCCTGTAGATTCCGGCCTGAATCCCCGGCGGATCGTCGGCCGACGGTCGATTCTCTTTGGGAATCTGTGGATAAACCGCTCCCAGGGGCGAGGTGATCCCCTCAGCCGCTTGGATCGACCCTGCCAAAAACGCGTCGGGTTCGAAGGTGACCGCGGCGCCCTCCAGCGGGGCGCCGTCCAGCAGCACTTCGCAATTGAGGCTCATGAGTCCGATGCTCATCTTTTGCCAGGCTGCGACGCGCCGAACGATCTCCGCCTCGTCGACCTTGCCGTCGCCGTTGGCGTCGAGACTCGTTAGTGTCGCCTTTATGCCCGGAGTCTTGTCGAGTTCCTCCCCGCCGATGGAACCGTCTCCGTCGGCGTCATAGAGCTCCATCGCCTTTTGAGCGGCGCCGTCCGGATCGAACACCGGAACCTCCACGGCCGTCGGGCCGCTGCTGCAACCGGCGACCAAAATCAGTCCGACGGCGAGCGTTAGGTTACGGTTCTGGCATCGGCGAAGATGATAGAGTGGGATCATGGCGGTTTCAATGACGGGGCCTATCCGGGAAATCAGGCAGCCTTGGTTGTACATTACGGGCGCCGCAAAGCAAGTTCCTGAGTGGGAGAACCCGCGCTGGTGAAACCGCGAAAAATCACCGACTGGCTCGAATCGGCGCCGCCGGGGGTGCTGGCGGCGTATGCGATCGTGTTTTCGTTCGCCGCCTACTTCACGATGTTCGCGTTTCGCAAGCCATTTGCGGCCGCGAGCTACGAAGGGCTTTCGTGGTTCGGCGGCGCGCTGGGGCTAAAAAGTGCGCTGGTGATCGGCCAGGTGGCGGGGTACGGGTTCGCCAAGTTTCTCGGCGTGAAGTTCGTTTCGGAAACGCGGCGGCGGTGGCGGGCGCCCTTGCTGGCGGCGCTCATCCTCGCGGCCGAAGCATCGCTTGTCGTCTTCGCGCTTCTGCCGGACCCGCTCAAGCCCGCCGCGATGTTCCTCAACGGCGTGCCGTTGGGCATGGTGTGGGGACTGGTGGTGTGGTATCTCGAAGGCCGGCGGGTTTCGGAGATACTGCTGGCCGGAGTGAGCTGCTCGTTCATCGTTGCCAGCGGCGCCGTGAAGGACGTTGGCCGCGCGGTGCTCGCCGGCGACGCGATTCCGCTGATGGGGCTGCGACTGCCCAATCCGCTCCCCGTCCTGGATGAGTTCTGGATGCCCGCGGCCGTGGGCGGATTGTTTCTCGCGCCCTTCATGATCGCCGTGGCGATGCTGGACCAATTGCCGGAGCCGTCGGCGCTCGACGTGGCTGCGCGATCGCCGCGAGAGCCGATGGACGTCGCGATGCGTCTGGCGTTTCTGCGCCGCTTCTTGCCCGGCATGGCGCTGCTCTTGCTGACGTACTTCTTCATCACCGCATTTCGCGACTTCCGCGACAACTACACGGTGGAGTTGTACACGCAGCTTGGTTACCGGTACGAGGAGAACAAGACGATCGCGTCTCAAGCGGAACTGTTCGTAGGCCTGGGCGTGGCGGCCGTACTGGCGATGCTGTTTTTCGTGCGAAACAATCGCCGCGGGCTGACGACGGTGTTTGCCGTAATCGCGGCCGGGGTGGTGCTGCTGGGCGCTTCGACGTGGTTGCACGCGCAGGGGCTCATCAGCGGATTCTGGTGGATGACGCTCATTGGATTGGGTTCGTATCTGGCCTATGTGCCGTACGGCTCGGTGCTGTTCGACCGGCTGATGGCGTCGACGCGCATGGCGGGGACGGCTGTGTTTGCGATCTACGTGGCGGACTCCCTGGGGTATGTCGGCACGATCACCATGCTGCTGACGAAGGACCTGTGGGCGGCGGAGTCGTCGCAGCTTGAGTTTCTGCAAGCGTTTGCCTACGGGCTGTCTGTGGCCGGGGCCATTTGCCTGGTCCTCAGTGCGATCTATTTTCGGCGCACGACCCACCGCCCTGCGCAGGGCGAGTCTCGCGGAGCCTCGTCTACGTAGGGGAGTTTCTCCGAAACTCCCGAACGGAGGAAGGGATGTGCAGGTTGCGTCGGACGAGGCGGACGCCGAAATGTTCGTGTCTCGGATAGACTCGTCCACGTGTGAACCCAGCGGCGGCCTGTCGGCTCTTCTTTCGACGGGATATCATGAGGGATTATCCATTTCGCCACGCCGCGCGCCATTGCCATGCCGACTTCCGCCGTCGCCGATAAGACCGACCAGCTTGAGACGTTGCTCGATGAGCGGATTCTGGTGCTCGACGGCGCCATGGGGACGCAGATTCAGGATTTGCGGCTCGATGAGGCGGCCGTTCGCGGGGAGCGATTTGCGGACCACGATAAGGACCTCAAGAACTTCGCCGACATCCGGTGCGTCACAAGGCCCGACGACATCACGGCCATTCATCGCCGCTACTTGGAGGCGGGGGCCGACATCATCGAGACGAATACCTTTGGCGCCAGCCCGGTGGGGATGGATGAGTTCGGCTTGCCGTTGGCGCTGGTGGCGGAGATCAACGCGGCGGCGGTGGCGTGTGCGCGGGCGGCCGTCGAGGAGTTTGCCGAGCGGACGCCCGATCGGCCGCGGTTCATCGCGGGGTCGATCGGCCCGACGACGAAGCAGACGGCGATCAGCACGAAGGTCGACGACCCCGCGTACCGCGCGACCACGTTCGACGAGATGGCCCACTCGTACTACGCGCAGGTTGCTGCTCTCATCGAGGCGGGCGTCGACATCCTGCTGCCGGAAACGGTCATCGACACGCTCAACCTCAAGGCTTGCCTCTTCGCAATCCAGCGCTATTTCGACGAAACCGGCGCCCGCGTTCCCGTAATGGTGTCTGGAACCTTCGACAAGGGCGGCGCCACGTTCGTCTCGGGGCAGTCAATCGAAGCGTTTTGGAACGCGGTGTCGCACTTCCCCATGCTGTCGGTCGGCATGAACTGCGCCCTGGGACCGGACGTGATGCGGCCGCACATCGAAGCGCTATCGCAAGTAGCGCCGGTGCGGATTAGCTGCCATCCTAACGCGGGGCTGCCGAACGACATGGGCCTGTTCGACCTGGGCCCCGACGCCATGGCTCGAATGGTGGGCGAATACGCCGACAACGGCTGGGTGAACATCCTCGGCGGCTGCTGCGGGACGACGCCGGCGCACATCGCGGCCATTTCGCGCCGGCTGGCGACGCTAAAACCGCACATGCGCGTAAAGGCCGCGCCGTGGCTGCGATTGAGCGGCACGCTGCCGATGACGCTGCGGCCGGAGAGCAACTTTCTGATGGTCGGCGAGCGGACGAACGTGACCGGGTCGCGAAAATTCGCCAAGCTCGTCAAGGAAGAGCAGTACGAAGAGGCCATCGAGGTGGCGCGGCAGCAGGTCGAGGGCGGCGCGAACATCATCGACGTGAACATGGACGAGGGCCTGCTCGACAGCGAGGCCGTGATGACCAAGTTCCTGCGGCTGATCGCCGGCGAGAACGACATCGCGGCCGTGCCGGTGATGATCGACAGCAGCAAGTGGTCGGTGCTGGAGACAGGC
>JBGSYU010000733.1:0-4743 GCA_041750715.1 Lacipirellula sp. | reverse complement strand
GGCGCTGGGCGCTGCCGTGGTCGCCGGGCCGGCCGCCACCGCCGCGGCGCGCTATGTGGCCACGGATTCAGGCGGTTCGGGCCGGTTCGTTCGCGAACTGGGGTCGCCAGACCTCCGGTGTTCCTCGCCAGGCCTGGCCTGGGGCGACGTCGACGAGCAACCGATTTCCGTCTCGCTCGCAACGACGGGCCGGCCGGTGCGGGTGACGGCGCGGATGGCGGTGGACTACGGCGGACCAGACGGCTCGTGCTTCGGCGTGTCGTTCGCAGAGGACGGCGTCGATTTACACCGCGACGACCAACGCGGGTTCGCCGTCGCTAGTCTCGAAGGGAGCACCGTCGTGTCGGCGACGCTCGAAGCTACGACGGTGCGGCAGGTGGCGCCGGGGCTTCATTCCTGGACGCTGCGAGTGCGGCACGAGAACCCGTTCAGCGACGAAGCGGCGCAGGGGTCGTACGTGCGGACGCGACGCGGTGCGCCTTTGGAGTTTACCGCGGTGGAACTTTGATCGGCGAGGCGCTGAAGCAATACGTCCACGCGAAGTTAACTTCAACCACTTTTCATAAGGATCGTTCGCATGTTTCACATTATCGATACCGAGGTCAACGATAGCCGATACAACTCGATCATCAGCCTGGTGAACGCCGGGACCGGATCGTACATCTGCAATAACAATATTCCCGCCGGACTGTCGCCGACGCGTTGGGCGAAAAAGTACCAGGCGTTCTTAGGAACCGGCGGATTGGCGTTTGGGGGCGACGGCAACGCGATGGCGGCCGCCATTCTCAACACGCTCCAAACCGGGGCGGCGCAGTTTGTGATGATTGACGAGCTGGACAACGGTAACCGGGGCGATGCCCGCGCGATGATCGCCCAATGCTGCAACGCCATGGCGCCGTACACGCAGTACGCCGGCCGCTGGGGTTGCTTCCTGTCGATGGCCCATTACGCCGCGACGCTCAACGGCGCGGCGCCGAACAACGCCATCGACCGCTTGCTGCAGGTCAACGCGATCGTCGCCGCGGAAATGTACGTCACACAGCAGGCGTACCATACGCAGAGCGGCGGCGGCGGCGGCACTGGACCCGCCCCAAACTACCCGGCCGGCGACACCTGGATGGGCAATTACTTCAAAGGCGACGCATCGATTGCGCGGTTCACATGGCTGGTGAATCGGCGCGCCTACTTGGGTAGCGTATCGCGATTGACTGCGGTGTTCAGCGTTTACGACTTCGACCTCAATCGCGTGAACAACAAGAACGCGTTTATGAACCATGTGATGTGGATCTGGCGACACAAGACGGGCTACCCCAGCACGATCAACGCCACGAACGGCGGAGCCGGAACCTATAAGTGGGCGTACAACTCGATCGCCGATTCCAATCGTGACGCAGTGTATCAAAACGCCTGGAACTATTACTGCCGCGACTTCAACCCCGGCAGCGGCGCCGCGGGGCCGTATACCTGAGCGGCTCGCCAGCGTCCACAAGTTGAAAACGCCGCTAAGCCGCAAGCACGCCCCGAATTTCTCCCTAGCAGCGCACCCATCCGCTTGCGGCTTAGCGCGTTCCACGACGATGCCTCGGTATCGCCCGGAAGCCGTGGCAACGCCCGCGGTACGATAGCTCGCTCCGTTGGCCCGAGCACCACAACAGCAAATCGCGTACGCCCACAGTTGCATTTAGCCGCGGGGCTTGCCCCGCGTGCTCGGCTACCCGCAGACCATCCCTCGATCGGCGCTCCAAGCCTCTGCCGGAAGAATCGCGGTCACTTTCGACTCATTATCCACTACATTAGAGGTTGAGTCGTCCATGCGTGCCGCCGAACTTCACCTGCCCCCGCTCGCGGCGAGCCATGCTACGACGTTCTACGGAGCGTTCCCTTGCCACGAGTGCCGAACACGACCGACCGATCGCGCTCCAACGCGCTCGTATCAGCGGCGATCGTCGTTGCAGCCCTCTATTTCGGCCGAGAGATTCTGCTGCCGTTCGCGCTGGCCATTCTCCTAAGCTTCCTGCTGGCGCCCATCGTCGAACGGCTCGAAAAGTGGAAATTCGGTCGCATTCCGGCGGTCCTGGCAACCGTGTCGGCGGCGTTCCTGGCCGTCGCCGTGCTGGCCGTAATCTTGTTCAACCAGGTCTACGATCTGGCGTATCGACTTCCCGACTACAAGAAAAACATCCTCGCCAAGGCCGAAGCGTTTCAGAGCGACGGAACCGGTGTTTTCGACCGAGTGACGAAGTCCGTCGACGAAATGAGTCAGAAGCTCTCGGCCCCCTCCGCCGCCAAGCCCGATGACGCAACGGAAAATACAGAAACTAGCCCGGACGAGGCCGAGTTCGACGGGCCTGCCGCCGGCGACGAAAAATCACGGTTGCTCTCCGACGACGGACGAAGGCAAGACCCCGTACCCGTCGAAGTCGTCGAAAGCTTATCGGTCGGCGAGATTGCTCAAGGCATCGTCGGGCCGCTCATACCGCCCCTGGCCACCGCGGCAGCGGTGATCGTGTTCGTCATCTTCATGTTGCTCAAACGCGAGGATCTCCGCAATCGCTTGATTCATCTGATCGGCGGAAAGCAACTTAATGTCACCACCCAGGCGATGGACGACGCCGCGCGCCGAGTGAGCCGCTATCTCCTGATGCAGCTGATCATCAACTCCGTCTATGGATTGGTGATTTGCGTGGGCTTGGTGCTCATCGGCCTGCCTAACGCCCTGCTGTGGGGAGCGATGACGGCCGTGCTGCGATTCGTTCCGTACATCGGCCCCTGGATCGCCGCAATCATGCCTTTGGCGATCTCGCTCGCCGTGTTCGAGGGCTGGCTGCGGCCCGCCTTGGTCTTCGGGCTGTTCATCCTCAACGAGCTGGTCAGCAACAATGTCGTCGAGCCGTGGCTTTACGGCTCCAGCACGGGGATTTCCACCATCGGCATCATGGCTTCAGCGGTGTTCTGGACCTGGATTTGGGGGCCGTTAGGACTAGTGATGGCAACCCCCCTGACGGTATGCCTCACGGTCGTCGGCAGGTACGTGCCTCAGCTCGCCTTCCTGAATACCATGCTGAGCGACGAGGACGTGCTGCCGGCCCCGGAGCGATTCTACCAGCGACTCTTGGCGGGAGATCCCGAGGAAGCCACGGAGGTCGCCGAGGAATATCTGGCCGCCAATTCATTGGAGGCGCTCTACGACGCCGTGCTGCTTCCAGCGCTGAGATTGGCGGAACAGGATCGACATCGAGGCGATCTGGGCGAGGAAAAGCTACGCTTGGTGCACCAAACCACTCGAGATATCGTGGAAGAACTGGGCGAACGAATTAGCCAAGCGGTCGATGAGACGAAAGAGGCCGCTGCCGCATGGGCGAAGTCCGCGGACTCCCGCCAGCAAGCTCGCGTCCTCTGCCTGCCGGCGAGAGACGATGCGGATGAAATCGCGGGCTTAATGTTAGTTCAATTGCTCGAGCAGCGCGGGATCAATGCGCGCGTCGCGTCGCCCAAGACCCTCAGCGGGGAGATGATCGAACAAGTCGAAGCCGAGTCGGCCGCGATCGTCTGCGTGTCGGCGTTGCCGCCGTTCGCAGCTATGCACGCCCGCTACCTTTCTAAACGCCTGCGGCCCAGGTTTCCGCAGCTAAAAATCATCGTCGGACTCTGGCAAACGACCGGCGTCACCGCCAAGACGCAGGACCGTTTGACGGCCACCGGCATCGACAAGCTGGTCACCACGCTCAGCGAAGCGGCGAGCGAATTGGAACGTTTGTCCCAGAACGCACGAATCGCACAAGGCAACGACGCCCCGGCGTCGTCGTAGTCCAGTCTCCAGTCTCCAGCCTAGTTTCTTACTGAAAGTGGCCGCCCAATGGACTACGCTTAACTCACTAAGCCCAGGTCCCCGCCGCTCGCGGCTTAGCGCGCCCAAGCTGCCTAGGCTTTCACCCGTCACCCCTCAACCATCAATGACAAAAAGCCCGTCGCGTTTATCCCTCAAAAATTGTCGCGACCTCGGCGATCGCCGAGCGGCCCGCCCGCCGACGCGAATCGCAAGAGGACTGAATCGGTTCGCCAACGGTCAAGAAGGACAAAATCCATGGCACGATCGCCCCTTGATAAACGCTCGCAAGCCCGGCAATCGCCGAGTCGCGCATCGACCGGGACGTGCGACCTCCACTGACTTTTGTCCCTAAAAAACGATCGACCCCAATGGGGACAAATCACGGAGCCAGAGCTTGTCGCGGCGTCGCGAGCCGGTGCCGCGAGCGAAACGCCGACGCAGTTTGCACCCCTATACCCGTGCGTCTATGCTAACCGGATCGTTCACTCCTCTATTTCATTGCCTATCAGCGGACTGTCACATGATTGACTCCCAACGAATCGCCAAGATGACTTTACTGCTCGTTCCGATCCTCGTGGGCAGCGCGATCGCAGCGTCGCGTGCCACGGCTCAAGGCTACGTCGCCGCCATTGCGTATTCGCAATCCACCGGCAAAGTGGGTCACACGGCCCGCGAGGTGCAGACCGAACAGCAGGCGAAGCGGCTCGCCATGCAACGCTGCGGCGCGCCGGATGCCAAGGTATTCATGTGGGCGCAAAATGAATGGGTCGCCATTGCGGTGGCCGCCGGCGGCGTCGGCACCGCCGGCTTTGCCCACGCGCGCTCGGCCGACCAAGCGCAACAGCAAGCGTTGCGGGAGTGTCAGAAGCAAGCCAAGGGCGGCGCGTGCCGCGTGGCGCTGTGCGTTCACAGCT
>JBGSYU010000732.1:0-6219 GCA_041750715.1 Lacipirellula sp. | reverse complement strand
AGTCTTTTGCGATTGGAGGCGTTGATCGCCAAAATAAGCTTTCCAGTCGCAAAAGACTCCCGACCCCCTTCGCGTTCCATGCCGCCCAAGACTTCCGCACCCCAATGAACCTCCTCAACGGCTTCCGACGCTCGAAGTCCGCGGCCTCGCACCGCGGGGGGGCCCAGATGACGTGGGCCTCGCGCACCCTCACCAGTTCGTTCAGCCAAACGCGGCTGTTTCTCAAGCGGCAGCTCTGGATTTGGCCGATCATCGCTCTGGTAGTGCTCACTGCGCTCGGGTGGGGCGTTAATCGGGCGATCGAATCGACGATGAAGGCGAGCATGGAGTCCGAACTCCGGACGCTGCTCAACGTCGAGACGGCCATGCTCCAACGCTGGATGACCACCCAGGAGCGCAACGCCGAGTCGATGGCCAACAACGGCGAGGTCCGCCGGCTGGTCGCCGATTTGCTCGCAGCCGAGCAGGGCGACGCCGAGGGCGCCCCGGCTGACCAGGCGACCCTCATCAAGTCACTATCCGGCAGTCTCGGGCCGGCGATGACGTCGCACGGCTACATCGGCTTCAACGTCTTGAATCGCACCAAGACCATTGTTGCATCGTCGTCGCCTGAACTGATCGGCCTGCAGGTGTCACAGGGGATCGAAGCCGCCGTCGCCAAATCCCTCGACGGGGCGACGAGCGTTGTCGCGCCGTTCCCCAGTCGCGCCGCCATCGTGGATCACGAGGGCATCGCTCAGACCGGCGTTCCAACAATGTTCGTCACCGCGCCGGTGCGCGACGAAAACCTGCAGGTCGTGGCGGTGCTCGCACTACGGATTCAGCCGGAGCGCGACTTCACCCGAATTCTGGAGTTGGGCCGCATCGGCGACTCCGGCGAAACGTACGCCTTCGACCGCAATGGTTTGATGCTCTCGAACAGTCGCTTCGAGAAGCGGCTGATGGTGCTTGGTCTTTTGCCCGAAGGCGGTCAGGCGATGCTTCATCTGCTAGTGCGCGACCCCGGAGGAAATCTCGAGGAAGGGTACCGTCGCCGGCAGCTTCCCTCCAATTCGCCGTTTACCAGAATGGTCGCTGCGGCCGGCGCCGGCCAGCCGGGCGTCGACGTCGAGGGATATCGCGATTACCGCGGCGTGCCCGTGGTTGGTGCTTGGACGTGGCTGGAAAACTACGACTTCGGTCTGGCCGTTGAAGTCGACAAGGCCGAGGCGTTCCTGCCGCTCACCATCCTCAAGCGTACCTTCTGGGGTCTTTTGGGTTTGTTGGTGCTCAGCTCGCTGGCCATCTTCGTGTTCACAATTATGCTGGCCCGCCTGCAACAACAGGCCCGCGCCTCGGCGATCGAGGCCAAGCAACTCGGCCAATACAAGCTCGAACAAAAACTGGGCGAAGGCGCCATGGGCGTCGTTTACAAGGGCCAGCACGCGATGCTCCGCCGGCCGACGGCCATCAAGCTGCTCGACGCCGACAAAGTGACCGACGAGTCGATCGCCCGCTTCGAGCGCGAGGTGCAAATCACCAGCCAATTGAGCCATCCGAACACCGTGGCCATCTACGACTATGGCCGCACCCCCGAAGGCGTCTTCTACTATGCGATGGAATACATCGAAGGCATCGACCTGCAGGCGCTCGTCGACCAGTACGGCCCGCAGCCGCCGGGCCGCGTCATCCACCTGCTGCGGCAGATTTGCGGCTCCCTCTACGAAGCTCACTCGAAGGGCATGGTCCACCGCGATATCAAGCCGGCGAACCTGATGCTTACCCGCCGTGGCGGCGAATCCGACGTGATGAAGGTGCTCGACTTCGGCCTGGTGAAGGCCCGCGACGAAGACGGCGGCGAAAAGGCAGCGGGCCTTGCGGGGACGCCGCTGTACATGTCGCCCGAGGCGATTCAAATGCCCGCTTCCGTCGACGCGTGCAGCGACCTTTATGCCGTGGGCGCCGTCGGCTATTTTCTGCTCACCGGGCGACCGGTGTTCGAGGCGTCGTCAGTGGTCGAACTGTGCCAAAAACACATCGACGAGCCGCCGACGCCGCCATCGGAGCGCCTGGGCAAGCCGCTGCCTGTTGAACTGGAAACGGCGATCCTGGCGTGTCTCGAAAAGTCGCGCGCCAAGCGCCCGCAAACTGCGCGCGACCTCGCGCAGCGACTGGAGCGCTGTCCCATCGCCGCCGAATGGACCGTGGACTACGCTGAATCCTGGTGGAGCCAACACGACCGCGGACGTGCGCCGACCGTTGGCCAGGCCTCCACCGCCTCCAACGAATACGCGGCGACGATTGCGCACAAATAGCCCGGCCATCTCGCGTCGGCGATTCGCCAATGGAGCCCTGGCCGGACGAACTCCCGGCCAGGATGGCCGGGCTAGGTTGGAACCGCCGCGGACGGCGCCTGAGGGTGGCTGACGGGGATCGAACCCGTGACCTCTAGAATCACAATCTAGTGCTCTGCCGATTGAGCTACAGCCACCGTGAACTCCAGCGTTCGATGGTACCCCTGCGGCAAATGGGGGTCAACGCGGGGGAGGCTGGCGGCTAGCGGCTGTCGGCCAGACGTGCATGCCCCGTTCCGGCCGCAAGCCGCAAGCTCCGCGATTATCGCGACCGAAAATACTTTACCACGCCTAGCGCCACTCCGAATCCGATGCCGACGCCGAGGCCGCCCAGGAATAGGGCGAGGCCAACCGGGTATTCGTTCGGGGTCACATGGGCCAATAGCGACATCATCAGTAGGACTCCTAGGTAAGTCGGGGGTTCGCACATGTGGGGCGGTTTCTCCGAAACCGCCATTCCGAGTTTCGGAGAAACTCGGCTACTTGGTCGGCGCCGTCTCGGCGATAAGCGGTAGCTTCTTCATGAACTCAACATACTCGCGGTCGAGCTGGTCGTAACTACGGCCGGTCGATTCCGCGAGTTTATCGGCCGCGTCGCGTCCCGCATAGATGAGCGCGAGCAACTCGCGGAACGGTTTGCGGTAGGCGCCGGCTTCGCCATCGATAAAAAACGCCGCCAGCCCAGCGGATTGGCTGTAGAGCCGGGGTACGTCTGGTCGTTGCTGGAGGTCGGTCATGCCCAGGGCCGAAAGTTCCGCCAGCGGCAGGTAGTAATTGTCGACCACCCGGCGATGGCGAGCCGCGGGTAACCGGCCAGCGCCTGCCCCGCCGATGAAAAATGCGCGGCCGCCGTCGCTTGTCGAAGATCCGCCGTGGCGGGCGTCTTCGCGCTCTACGAGCGACTCAAAATAGCACGCCACCCCCTCCACCGCCCACGCATTGGCCGTGGGAGCGAGATGCCGCGTCGGCTTCGGCGTCGATTCGTAAAAAAACTGATGGACCGCTTCGTGGGCGATCGTGCCGGCGTCTTGATCCGCGCCGGCGAAGAAGTGCGATTCCCGCTGTGCGTCGAAGTAAATTCCCAGCGTGATCGCTATCTGCGGCTGCCGGCGAACCAATGCCGAGTTGTACTGGTCGCGGGTGCGGTGGTAGATCACGCGGAACGGTTGTCGCTTGAAACCGGTGGCTTGCGTCCCTTCAAGTCGCGCCTTGAGTTCCGCCGGCGTCACGGCGAACTCGCCGAACAGTTGTCGCCAAAGTTGATAGAGCGTTTCCAGCCGCATCGCCAACTCGGCGCCGGCCGCGCGATCGACGTTGGTGGTGATCAGAAAGTGATCGGTGCGAACCGTCCAGCCGCGATCAATCGTCGCGTGACGCTCGGCATCCTCTGCGACGGAAATCCAGCGTGAGCCCCACGGGCGCAGGCCCGCTTCATACTTGGCCGCGTGCTCGGCCTTGATCCAGCCTAACTCGCGCCGCCACTCATGGCCCGTCTCCAGCATGCGCTGCGCGTATTTCCCCGCCCATTGCTCGCCAACGCGCTGATACCCCAGCAGTCGCCGGGCTTCTGGGTGATTGGGATTGTGGCTCACCGCTCGGCAAGCATGTTGCAACGCGACGCTGACTTCGCCGGCTTCGACAGCCTGCCGAGCCAGCTTAAATGCTGCATCGGCCGCAGCAGCGTCCGACGCCGTGCCGTCAGACGCCGCATCTGCGTTGTAAACGTCGCTAGGGACGCACAGCAACGAACCGACCGGGGGTTGCGCCGCCGCACGCCTGCACGTTAGCAGCAGCAGAAAATAAACGATGAAGCGGAGCATCCCTCTATTCTAGCACGCCGCGCGCGAACGTAGCCGCGGGCTAACAGCCCGCCGGGAACCTGCCGCAGGACTCTGCGTCGGCAACGAGTGGAAACTCCCTCCGCGCCGCACCGGCGACTTGTTAAGTCGCGGCTACAGGGGCGTTGGCGTCCCACCCGCTACTCTTCTGCAAACGCCGCGTCGAACGCGACGTTGCTGGGCGAAAAGTCCAGCTTCCGCAGGAACTCGCACGCTTCGCGGGCCCCGTGCTGCCGCTCCATGCCGCTATCTTCCCATTCCACGGAGAGCGGCCCGGCGTATCCCGTCTTGTTAAGCGCCCGGATGATCTCCTCAAAATTCACGCCGCCGCGCCCCGGCGAGCGGAAATCCCACCCGCGCCGCGGGTCGCCGAAGTTGAGATGGCTGCCGAGGATGCCGCTGCGGCCGTTGAGCGTAACGATCGCATCCTTGATGTGGACGTGGTAAATCCGGTCGGGGAATTCGCGGATGAATTCCACGGGATCGACCCCCTGCCAAATGAGGTGACTGGGATCGAAATTGAAGCCGAACTCCTCGCGATTGCCGATCGCATCCAGCGCTCGACGTGCGGTATGAATGTCGAAGGCGATCTCCGTGGGATGCACCTCCAGCGCGAACCGCACGCCGCACTCGCCGAAGACGTCCAGGATTGGGTTCCACCGCTCGGCGAACTGCTCGTACCCCGCTTCGATCATCGACTCCGGCACGGGCGGGAACGAGTACAGCAGCGGCCATATGCTGGAGCCTGTAAAGCCGTTTACGATTCCCACGCCCAGCTTCTGCGCGGCGCGGGCCGTGTTCTTCATTTCTTCGGCGGCCCGCTTGTTGACGCCGTCCGGCTTGCCGTCTCCCCAGACGTGCGGCGGCAGGATCGCCTTATGCCGACCGTCGATCGCGTCGCACACGGCCTGACCGACCAAGTGGGTGCTGATGGCGTGGCAAGCCAAGTCGTGCTTATCGAGCTGCTCGCGCTTTGCGGCAATGTAGCCGCTGTCGGAAGTCGCCTTCGCCACGTCGAAGTGGTCGCCCCAACAGGCCAGCTCGGCGCCGTCGTAACCGAACTCGCGAATCATGCCGGCTAGCTTGTCGAACGAAAGATCGGCCCACTGGCCGGTAAACAGTGTGACGGGTCGGGCCATGTTCCAAGAAGCTCCTGTAAGCAAGCGAATTAGCTGGCGAGCCGTCCAGGCAGTCGCCAACGGGGACAAGTCGAACCGGCCATTGTCGCCAATTCCAGCCCGCTGACAACTGTGAAGGCTTGGACAAGCGTCCCGTCCCAGAACCCTGTCACCCTGAGGTACTCCGAAGGGTCCGGCCAGCCTGATAGGATGGGACGGTAGAGACAACGCACATTTGCACGGACTTCGCATGATCGCTCGGCTAAAAGAATTCGCAATCGCAAGCATTGTGCTCGGCGCGAGCGCGTGCCAGGCGGCGCTGCCCATCGACCTGGAAGTCGCCGTCGTGCAGGCCGCGCCGTTTGGAGCGATGCAGCAGTGGGGTGAGCGGCTCAACAAGTTGGACCTTGCTCGCGTTCGGTTGCGCGGCGCAAGCGCCGGGGACAAGCCGCTGATCGCGCCAGTCGGCGTCGGCGCCACGCAGCGGTTTCGCGTAGTCGGCGTGCTGAATCACCGCGACCAACTCATTCTTCCCGGCGGCGCCTTCGGTCAAAGCGACATGGCGAGGCTTAGGACGTTTCTCGAAGCGCTACCCGAGCAACAGGCGGAGCAGGGAATCGAGCGCGGCATCTTCGGCCTGACTAAGGCGCAGTTCGAGCAAGTTTACGACGACCTGTCGATCGTGGCGACCAGCTCGACCAAGGGCGCTCCAGTGTCAGCCGTACTTACGACGTTGACGGAAGGATTGAGCGTGCCGCTGTCGATCGACGCCGACGCGAAGGCGGCGCTGCAACAGGCTAAACCGCTCGGCGTCGAGCTTAAAGAAATGTCCGCCGGCTCGGCGTTGGCGGTGGCCCTCCGCACGGCCGGCCTGGGGCTGCTTCCGGAGCAACCGCCCGGCAAGCCGTTTGTGCTTCGCGTCGTTCGCAC
>JBGSYU010000731.1:0-2168 GCA_041750715.1 Lacipirellula sp. | reverse complement strand
GCGTGGTGCGAGCTTGTGCATGCGGCCAGTCGACTCATTAATTCAACCGGCGAATCGCGGCCGCTTGAAGCATTGGCCGGCCAACGCGTGGCCGCGTTTTGCGGCATCGGCAACCCGGCCGGGTTTCGGCACACGCTTCTGTCGTGCGGCTACAACGTCGCCGCGTGGCGCGAGTTTCCCGACCATCGAAATTACACCCGCGCGGACGTCGACGGGCTGGCACGCATGGCTCGCGACTGCGGCGCCCAGCTCGTCGTCTGCACCCGCAAGGATCTGGTGAAGCTGCGCGTGCCGGCCATCGGAGGCGTGCCGCTGCGAGCGATCGGCGTGGAACTGCGTTTTCTGGAAGGCGAAGAGGGGATGACCGCGGCGCTTCAGCCGTTAATCTCGCAGGCGAAGAGCAAGGGCGACGTAGTTGGCTGAATGCCAAAGGGCGCCGTAGCCCGGGGCAAGCGAAGCGACGCCTCAGGTGCGCGCTCGCGATCTCTCACTTTACCGAGCGGACCTCAATCTCATTCACCAGTCGGCCCAGTAGCTGGGCGTCGATCGTCGTCATGGCGAGATGCCCGGCGACTTGCTTCACATAATAAGAACTTGAGACGCCGCGCAAGATGAACTGGTCGGCCTGGACGTCGACGTTCAGGCCGCTGACCCGACCCGGCAAATGCGCCTCGACGACGCGAACGATCTCCGCGACCAGACGTTTCGACTGGGCGCGATTTGAGTTAGGCGCCGCCGCTGCGGGCGCCGCGAGGCGTTTTTTGGGAGCGGCCGGCCCATCGGCGTCGCCGTGAGTCAAACGCAGCGTGGCGGCAAGACGAGATTCGTCGTCACGGGCGACGGCCTTTGCGGTGAATAAGCCGTTGGCCGCCGGCGCGCCCGAAGTGCCGTTGTAAAGCGTGTACATGACCTGACCTCCATGCGAGCGCTGCTGCGCCAAGCGACGGCCACGACCTGCATCCAAACAGCCGAGTCGGATGCCCGCAGGGTCAATCTAATGCGCTCCGCAAAGGAGCGTCAACAGGAGATTAAAACGCTCGCAGGAAATGCAGTCCTATGCTAGCAAAGGCAAGCTGGGTAGTTTTCTCGTCCGGCGCCGTCAGTCGGCAATCTTACCGGCGCTATGCAGAAATCGTAGCACTTGCTCCGCGAGCGCCTCGGGCGGCGACTCGGCCGACTTCAGCACTAGCTCGGGCGTCGGCGGCGATTCGTAAGGCGCGTCGATGCCGGTGAAATCCTTGAGCTGCCCGGCCCGCGCTTTCTTATACAAACCTTTTGGATCGCGCGATTCGCATACGTCCAAGGGGGCGTCTACGAACACTTCGATGAAATCGCCGTCCGCGAGGCTGGCCCGCACGGCGTCCCGATCGGCGCGGTAAGGGCTGACGAACGCGGTGAGCGTCACCAGGCCGGCGTCGCACAGGAGCCGTGCCACGGCGCCGACGCGGCGAATGTTTTCTTCGCGATCCTGCTGGCCGAAACCCAGGCCAAAGCGGTCGGCGAACGGCTGGCCATAACGTTCGGCGAGCATCTGCGGCGTGGCGTTCAGGCCGTGGCGAACGTTGTCGCCATCGAGCACATAGCTCCGCACGCCGCGCTCGTGCAGTTTCTGATCGACCGCATTGGCGACTGTGCTCTTCCCGCAGCCGCTAAGGCCCGTAAACCAGACGACGCACCCGCGATGGCCGCTCTGCCGTTCGCGATCGGCCCGGCTAACGGCAGATTGGTGCCAGACGACGATCGGCTCGGTTGATTCTTGCATTTCAAGATTTTAACCACGAAACGCACGAAACACACGAAAGGGAACTCTGCGGAGCAAAGATTCCATTATTCTTACATTCCCCAAGCTAACTCGATAACCTCGCTAATTCTTCGACCTCGCTTCGTGTGTTTCGTGGTTAATCCAGTATTCCCGCCAGTTCGCAGAGGTGCGCCGAAAGGACCGGTTGAGGGCAGCTCCAGACGAGGAAGAACAGCGCTTCGCGGCACCAGCGGCCTGCCGGATGGCCGACGACGTAGCCGGTGCCCTTTGCGGCGGCCAGCGCCGACTGACTCGCGCGCAGCACAAGGCTGTTTGCCCGAACGCGAAGCTGCTCATTGGTGCAAACCTCCGCGCCGGTGGCGAGCGCAAGTAGGTCCGCCTGCAAATCGGCGTGTTCGCGGCGAAG
>JBGSYU010000730.1:0-5998 GCA_041750715.1 Lacipirellula sp. | reverse complement strand
GAGCAGGCGCGAAAGCTCGGGCTGAGCGCGAGCAATCGCGCTGCGCAGGCCATCGGGGATCATTGTCTAAGTCGTATAGACGGCTGGTTGCGGTCGGATGGGCCGGTGTCAACCATTAGCGAGCTCGAAGCGCTGGTAGCACGTCGCCTGCACATGAAAATCGAGGAGGTGGAGACTGACGAGGCGCTCGTCAATCTGGTGCATCGGTACGTCCAGCTCGGTGAAGGCGTTTTTGCCTACCTCAAACACGATCTCGACGGTGCCACATTCGGCGCGACCTATCGCAGAGCAGCGGTTTCACCCGACGCTCCGGACCGACTGGTTGCGATCATTGATTGCCGCGGCGACAAGGGAGCACGCCGGTTCTTTACCCGCTGGCATGAAATCGCCCACTTCCTCGCCGAGCCCGACGCCGAGTCCGTTGATACGCCCGTTCATCGCTCCATCGATTCTCCGATGGAGCGGCTAATGGATGAGATCGCCGCGAACGCGGGGTTTTACGCACCACTGTTTGGCCCCATCTTCGACCGGGAAATCGCGAAGTGCCCCCGACTAACATTCCAGGTGGTGGAGAACGTGCGTAGTCAGCACTTCGCTGCCGCCAGCTTTCAGTCCACGCTATTCGCCTGTCACCGACGACTGTCGACTGCTGCGGTTTACGTGGAAGTGGCATTCGCCCATAAGGCTGAGGATCAGCGTAAAATCAGCGGAGGCGTACAATGGCTTTTTGAAGAGATCCGTCCGGAACTTCAGCTAAGAGCCGTGCAGGTTGTTCCAAACGAGGCAGCCAAGGGATCAACCTTGTTTATCGCTCCCAATATGCGCATTCCACCTTCGTCCCTATTTCACCGGCTATTGCTTGACGAATTTCGGACAGAGGATGCTGGCCGGGAAAATCTGTCAACCTGGGAACACTCCGGTGGAAAACGGCTGGCAGAACTCGACGTCTTCGTTGAGGCCAAGAAGATCAAAGATCGGGTTATTGGCATCATCCAGCCTGCAGGTGGAGAGTGATCTCGAAGGAAGGCTCGGAGATAGCGTTTGGCGCCGTCGACTAACCAGTGGACCGTAACGCTATTCTCGCGGAATTGCCGAACCTACGAGAGTGAGAATTGCTTCGCGTATATGTGGTGGTAAGTTCGGCCAAGCTTCAATTAGGTAATTCGGAACTCTGAGAGCTGACATCTTGCTATGAGTGCCACAAGCAGCCTTAGGCTGACTTAGGACGCCACTGACCTGCAGCCATAGTGCAGCCGCCGCCTCAGGTTGTTCTCTTAACTCGTTCGCTGAACATTCATTGCGACGACAAGCAGCACAGGTTCGATTCCCGCCGCCTCCACTAAAGGCCGCCTGCGACGACGTGTTGCAGGCGGCCTTTTTCTCGGCGTTTCTTGCCGCTATGCTGATAAGTGCAAATCGCCCGTATCGTCCTTATCGGACATTTGTCCGATAAGGGCTCGGCATTTGTCCGATAAGCCCCCGCCTGAGTCTTAGATAGGCGTCGGAGGCTCGCATTTTTTGGGAAGCGGTTTCTGATATGCCAACACGAGCTCGAACTGCTTGGCGGCTGTCCGCTGACGGCCAATACACTCGCCAAATCGGCTGGACGATTAGTCGCTCCGGCAAACGCGTTCAGCCCAAGTTTCGCCTTGGTGCTAATCGCCAGGAAGCTAAGCGTCGCGACCAGCTCATTCGCCAACTCTGGGATCAACTGGAGGCATCCGCCGCCACGGCTCCCACCTGCTGGACGGAGGACGCCCTCGCGGCCGCAAAGGCGGCTGCGGCGACGGGGCGAGCTGCGTTCAGAATCACGTTGATGGCTGACGAACCCGTTTTGGAATATGTGCGCCGCCTTAGCGACATACAATCGTCCTTCAAAAGCGCCGCGGTGGAGGCCGCCGACGAAGAAGCATACAGGCAGGGCAAGCTACTGTGGGCTGCGGGCGCCGACATGGCGAAGTGGATCAATTACGTACAGCAGGGCAAGTTCGAGCTCCCTGCGTTGCATGCGCGAATCCTGGATCGCCCTCACGAAACCGACGGTCCAGCGCTTCACGACGCGCTTCGAGCTTTTTCTCGGTGGCTCGAGGATGAATACGCCGATCCTTCGGGGGGCGTGACGCCGTGGGGCCGAACGCAGATGCGGCAGGTTGGCATCCTCCTCGCGCGCCATCCCGACCAACCGTTGTCGGCGCTCGACTTTGCCGCCATCGAAGAGATGATTCGGTATTGGCGGAAGCGGCCCGTTAGCCGTAGCAAAGGCTCCAGTGGCCCGATCGCCAAAAAGACGGCGGAGAACTTCATCAAGACGCTCAAGGGCTTTCTAAAGTGGCTCCACCGCGCGGAGTCGTTCGACTGGCGCCGCCCCGAGAATCTCGATGACATCAAGACTCGGGTGGAACTCGTCGAATCGGACCGTAAGCCGCAGGTGACGGCTGATGAACTGTTCACGGTCGACGAGTTGGCAACCCTCTACAAGTACGCCACTCCGCTGGAGCGGATGTTCTTGCTGCTCAGCCTTAACTGCCACTTTGGGCAGGCGGAGATTTCATCCCTGCTGGTCGGCGAAATCTTTTTGAGAACGCCTCATGTGAAGAAGATTCAAGAGATTCTCGGCTTCAACTCGACACAGGGCGATTCGTTCATCCGCCGATATCGCCGCAAGACCGGCGTGTACGGGGAATGGCTCTTGTTTCCGCACACTGTGATGGCGCTTGAGTGGGCGCTTGAGCGACGACAGTCGCATGCTGATTTTGGCGACGACGCCCGCGTCATCCTCAATAGCAAGGGACAGCCGTACGACACGCCGACGGCGACAGGCAATGCCAATCAGCAGATCGCCAATCGGTTCGCCGACCTCGTTCGCCGGATTCAGAACGACGGGCAGCGAGGATTTGCCAAGCGGCCCTTCAAGATGGTCCGCAAGACGGCGGCCACGATGATTCGTGAGATTGCTGACGGTGAAATTCAGGGGCTGTTCACATCGCACGGACAGCCTGTGGCGACGGACGACTTGGCTGACGTTTATGCCGTTCGACCGTTTGGAAAGCTGTTCGTCGCCCTGCGCGCGCTGCGGTTGCGCCTCGAACCAGTTTTCCGTGCCGATGCAACGGGGTCGACGTAGACGGATCGCTGCAACGAGCCGCAATCAATGCGGGGTTGACGGCGGCCTCGGTTTTCGGTCGCCCCGGGTCCCGTGGGCCTGCTTCCGTCACGCCACCGCCAATCCCCTCCGCATGATCGCGTAAACAGCGCCCTGCGGCGCGACGCACGCAATTTCGAGGCCAGTGTTTCGGGCATTGAGGATCCGTCGCGTGGGTGACTACCGCAGCGCTCGCGCCGGTCGCCGATTGCGTATAACGCCCTGAGAGGTCCGCCGAGACCGAACGGGATCCCACTGAAAGGGACACTCGCCGGTCCAGTCTGTGTCCATCGTACTGACCCTATTAGGGGCGCCGCACAGCGCGCGCGAGAGCTCGCGATCTAGATTGGCTTTCGTATCTTGCCACTTCAAATAGGCTGCCCGCCAGTCACTGAGTAGACCCTCAGCATCGAGGTCGAAGCGGGCTGTCGCGGCGGCCATCACGAGCTCGTCGACAATGCGCTTCGCGTCGACGAAAGGCAGTGTGGGGGCCATTTCCGCTAGCTTATTGCGCGCTGACGCCGCGGCGCGCAACCATCCTTGCGGCTGCTCGTGCAGTTCAGCGAAGTCGGCCACGAGGTGCTGATGGTTCTGCGTTGCCTGATCGGGAGTTTCTGGGCAGAAGTACGACGAGGTGACCACGAGGCCCTCGTCGCCGAGCCGGAGCGCGTAGCCCAGCCATTCCAATGATTGACGGCGGAGGTCGCGAACAGCGTGCTCTCGACCATACTTGGCCTGAAAACCGGCGTTTCGAAAGAGGCGGCTCAGATCTTCGTAGAGCGTCGCGATATGGTCTTCTTCACGGCAGATCGCCAGGAAGTCATCCATATATCGCACGAGCGGGACGTCGCCGTGAAGCCTGCGCCACGGACGATGCACCGCCTGATCCACGTAGACGTTGAGCATCTGCGGCGAAAGTGCCGAGCCCTGCAGGATGCCGAGACCGCCAGGCCGGCGGACAAGTCGCTCGATCAGGTCGCAAAGACGATCATTGGGAACCTTCTTTCGGAGGATCTGCATCAGCCTGGCACGGGGCACGTTGTCGAAGGCGTCTTTCAAGTCCTCGCTAATAACTACATGCCGCCGTTGGCTCGTTACCAGCCGTTCTACCTCCGCCAGGGCCAGCCGCCTGCCCCGCAACCGGCGGCAGAATGACCAATGGTCCCCTTCGGGTTCGATCAGCGGCTGCAAGAGGACTTCAGCGGCGCGAGCCACCATCCGGTCCCGCAAATTGGACACCCAGATACTTCGCGTCAGCGAGCTTCCGGGGCGCTTTGGTACGCGACACTCACGGGGCGGCGCAGGATCGTAGGAGCCCTGGAGGATCTCATCGCGGACGTCTCGAGCCAGCTGCCACTTAGCGGGCTCGCTGAGGTCGCGCATCCGCAGGCCGTCGGGCCCTGGGGCGCCGCCGCCGCTGTGCTCCATGTAGTCCAACGCTGCCCGCAACATACGCTCGTCGGCCAGGACGGGGATTAAGTCGACGATGAAGCCATGGAGAGTGCTAGCGTCCTTGTGCCTCGCGTTGAACGCCTCAACCTGGTACCGAACTGCGTAAGCACGGTACGGGCCCTCGTGCCACTTGAGCCGATCGAGCGCGTTGTCCATGGACATAGTGGATCTCTCGGAGCGGGGTGAAATAAAAGCAGGCGGCGGGGCAGTGCTTGCCCCGCCGCCCGTTACTGATGGCCGGCAAAACCATGTCGGCTTAAAAAATCGCGTGGGCTGGGCGGAGCCGCCCACAAATTCAGGTGTAGGCACCGTACCAGACTTTATTGTTGGTTGTCTGGATCCCTGACCTTGTGATCGGCTAGTACCTCGACGGCGGTTCCCCTGGTAACACCCTGACTGTGGTCTGTCCCAAGAGCGTCTGGTGGGGAAGAAGGGAAGATGCGGGCGAGGACCGTCGTATTACCGACTTTTGCCCTTTAGGTGCTTGGCAGTGCGGTTACTCCCTTCTCCACCTTTGCGGCGTTTGGTAGTTCTCCGCTTATCGGGCGGCTTTCTACTGACCAATCCAGGGACGGCAACGGGGAAGACCTCGGCGTTTCGGATGGTCCAACCTCGCCGTCCATAGTCCCGATTGCGCGCAATCGCTTCGGCGATCACTCGATCATCGTAGTCGTCCTTGAAGTCTACGAGAAGCATAGTCTCTCCCAGGCCGAAGCCCGGCGGGCCGCAGGCGTCGTGCCAGCGTTCTTCGCCGCCTACAGCGTACACTACGGCGTCGGCCGCCAGTCCGTGACGGTGAGCAGTCGGCAACGTCACGATAGCTTGATCAGGCATCAAATCAAAGAGCACCTGTCGTCCCTCCCCGCTCAAGACCTCCCAATCGGACAGGAGGCGGGACAGTTGGTCCGCATGGTGGGAGTTCTCAACGACGATCGCCACCGTAAGACGTTCGCAGCCATGCCGCTGCCGGACGACGGCATCGACGTGGTTCACGCCTGCCGCGTGAAGCGCCCGCTGATCGCCGCGGCGAAGCGCCGCGGCCAGGCTCGCAATGTCCCGGTTTCGCGCATCGTTTGACCAGAGCATCGCATCTCGTTGCTCGATAGAGCGCGTCGCCGCTGCGGCGGGGTAGCTACTGGGGGGAAGCCAGACCACGTTGACGTCCGTGAGCGCCTCTCGCCGGCGGGACAGGTCAAGCAGACAAGGGCCGAAGTACGCCTCAATGGCGAGCGCATCGCGCGGGTGGAGCTGCTCGAGCGGCGATTCGAGCAGTCCAAACCATACGGTGTAGTCCGCTCTGTTGAGAAGGTCGACCTGCGATCGTGCGGCGAGCGCGGACGACCAGAGCCAAACCACTATGCCGTACAGGTCGCGGCGTCGCTCGTAAAACGTTCCCACGGCGTC
>JBGSYU010000729.1:0-6815 GCA_041750715.1 Lacipirellula sp. | reverse complement strand
CGTAAGCCCGGCCAGCAGCGCGTCGATGCGGCTGTCGAACTGCCCGCGGGTGAACACCTCGTCGCACCCCGCCGCCGCTGCTGCGGCCAGCGACTGCGTGTGCACATGCGGCCCGCAAGCCACCACCGCCGCTCGCGGCTTAGCGCCCCGAACCCGCGAAACAAACTCGACAACATCTAACCCCGCCGCCCGCAAATCAACCACCACCAGCCGCACGTTAGCATCCCCGCAAGCTCGCAGCACTTGCTCCGGACTCGCGGCCGCAACGAGTACAACGCGGTGCCGATCAGCGGCGCCTTGCGCCGCAGAAACGAGCATCAGGTCAGTCGTGAGAATCACGGCGTGCATAGCCTTGGCGTTAGCCCCCACCCTCGATGCAATGTATCATCCGTCATCCTGAGTGAAGCGTTCGTCATCCTGAGTGAAGCGAAGGATCTAGCGCGACGTCAGATTCTTCGCTCCGCTCAGAATGACGTATGCGCGGATGACCTGCACTGCCCTAAATCGCCCCCGGCCCGCTACTGCCGTCGCTAATCTGCACCGCCTGCTCCATCGGCAGGACGAACACCTTGCCGTCGCCGATCGTTCCCTCGCCGCCGGTGCGGGCCACTTGCTCCAGGCACTCGATCGCCTTCTCCACGAAGTCGTCGTTCACGGCGATCTCCAGCGCCACTTTCCGTAGCAAATTGGATTTGTATTCGGCGCCGCGATACGTTTCATCCTGCCCGCGCTGGCGGGCGAACCCCATGGCGTCGCCCACGGTCAGCCGCGACACGCCGATCCGCCGCAGGGCTTCCTGCACGGCCTTCAGTTTGGTGGGTTGAATAATCGCGATCAAAAGCTTCATGAGAAGTGCGCCTGACGCTCGCCGGTTGCAATGCCTAGAATTAAGCATAGCCGCGGAGCTTCGAGCCACAAAGGACCGACCGTTGAAACCGCAGAAGCCGCGATCCCCCGCGCCGCCGACCAAGCCTTCCGCCGTCCTTTCCCACTGGATCGGCGATCTTCACGGCGCCATCGCTCGCCCGATCGCCGGCGGCAGCTTCAGCGGCGCATGCATCTGGCAGGTGGACTACCGCGGACAGTCGTTCGCCCTACGGCAGTGGCAGGCGAACCAGACGAGCGATCGCGTGATCGTCATTCACCTACTCCAACGCTGGGTCGCCCGCGACGGGCTGCCGGTCCCCGTGCCGTTGGGGGCGAGCGCAACCGGTCAAACCTCCGTCCACGAGGGCGACGCTCTGTGGGAATTGGCGCCGTGGATGCCCGGCGTGGCGGACTACCATGCCGATCCGAAATCCGAAAAGCTCGAAGCGGCGATGCGCTCGCTTGCTAGCCTGCACCTCTCGATAGCGCGAATGCCGATCCCCGTACCGAGTTGGGTCGCCACCAGCGGCGTTTCGCCCGCACTGATGCGCCGCAGCGAGCGGCTGTGCAATCTCGTGCTATCGGACCTGAGAAAACTTCAGAACGCCGTCCGCCGCCAGGCGCCCAGCCCTGGACGAGCGATGGTTCAAGAAGCGCTTCAACTGGTGGAGCGAACTGCCGAAACAGAGCTCAAAAAATCCCAGCGGTGGGAGACCGAGCCGTTCCAATTGCAACTGTGCGTGCGAGACGTCTGGCACGACCACATCCTGTTCACCGAAAGTCGCGTGACCGGGATCATCGACTTTGGCGCCCTCGGGCTCGATTCCCCGGCGGGCGACGTCGCGCGGCTGCTCGGTAGCATGGTGGGCGACGATCGCGACCGCTGGCGGTTTGGCATAGAAGCCTACGAATCGGTCAAACCATTCTCCGCTAGCGAGCGAGACGCGATCCCCTTCTTCGATTCCAGCGGCGTGGTGCTGTCGACGGTCAACTGGGTCCACTGGCTGTTTCGCGACCCGTCGGCCTTGCCGGCGATGATCGACTACACCGCGGTTTGGAAACGCATGGAGCGGCTTGTCGGCCGATTGCGTGTCCTAGCCGCCGATTCCGGCGTCTAGAGAACCACCAGCCGCGGCGAGCCGTACCCTTAGATAGCCGAGCCATCCTGCCTCGGCGAATTCCGGTAGTGGGTCTCTTTGGCGAAAGGGGTCGGGAGTCTTTTGCAACTGGAAGCGTTTTTCGCCGGGAAACTTCCTAGTTGCAAAAGACTCCCGACCCCATCCACTTCGCAAGCAGACCCACTACCGGAATTCCGCCGCATCTCGTCTGGCCGGGATGGCCGGGCAATCTACCCGCCAACTTCCGCCCTTGCCCCAGTTTTTGACGACTTAGTAAGATGAACCCCAGGCCGCGCCGGCAGGAGTCCGCCGCGACTGCACCTTGAGCAACGGGGATCTTCCACGGAATGGTAATGCAACAAACCCAGAGGCGCCTTAGCCGCTGCGCGGCCGCAGTATGGCTTCTTGCCGCGGCGCAGGTCGCGACGGCCCAGCTTCCGGATCTCGGCAATTTCACCGGCGGCTTCCGCTCCGGCGGCGATGACAGAGTCACCGTTCAAGCCGAGTTCGCGAAGTCCAGCGACGACAGCCCCGCGATGCTGTTCGTCACTGCCAAGGTCGCTCCGGGATACCATATCTACGCGGTCGACCAGGGAAGGCTTGCCGATGGCGACGGCCCAGGCGCCACCGTTATCACCGCGACCGCCGACCCGGCCTACAAACTGCTCGGCCCGTTCCAAGCGATCGAGCGGCCGGCGGTACACCTCGACACAGAGATCTGGAAGGGCCTAGAACTTCGCGAGCACATGGGCAAAGTCACCTGGTACGCGCCCGTAGAAATCGCGGCCGGCGTCGACCCGGCGAACGTCTCAATTACAGGCGCGGTCGATGCGCAGGCCTGCGATGAAAACTCTTGCACGCCGATTAACCTGTCGTTCACCGCTCAGCTGGGCAACGGCATGCCGATCCCGCCGCAAAACATGCCCTCCGCGCCGGTGGCCAGCACCATGTCGCTCTGGACCGTCGCCCTCTACGGCCTGCTGGGCGGGGTTATTCTGAACTTCATGCCGTGCGTTCTACCGGTAATCGGTCTAAAGTTGTTCTCCTTCGCCAAGCAGGGCGGTCAAAGCCGTGCGCATATCCTCAGCTTGAATCTGGCGTACGCCGCCGGACTGCTAACGGTGCTGATGATACTGGCCACGCTGGCCGCCGGGGTACAGTTGGGCATTAGCAACGAGAGTCTGGGCTGGGGGCAAATCTACACGTTCACCTGGTTCAAGGTGACCATGACGGCCCTCATTTTTTCCATGGCGCTCAGCTTTTTGGGCGTTTGGGAAATCCCCATCCCCGGCTTCGCTACGTCTGGCACGGCCACGCAACTCGCCTCGCAAGAAGGCTTGTTCGGCGCCTATTGCATGGGACTCATCACTACACTGCTGGCCGTTCCTTGCAGCGGACCGTTCCTGGGGCCGCTGTTCGGCTACACCATCAGCCAGCCGCCGGTCGTCACCTACATCGTGTTCGCCGCCGTCGCGGCGGGCATGGCGCTGCCTTATCTGATCATCGGCGCCTTCCCGTCGCTCATCGGGCGGATTCCCAAGCCCGGCGCGTGGATGGACACGCTCAAGAACCTTATGGGGTTTGCGCTGCTTGCCACCGTGGTCTATCTGTTCTCAACGATCGCGCACGAATACTTCCTGCCGACGCTCGCGCTGCTGTTCGCCATTTGGTTCGCCTGCTGGCTGGTGGGTCGCGTCCCCGCCTACGCCGACTCGCGAGCGCGACTGGGAGCCTGGCTCGGGGGCGTCGCGTTCGCGACCATCATCGGGTTCGGTGCGTTCGGCTTAATGGCGCCGAGCAAGCATGCGTTAGACTGGCAACCCTACTCGCCGCAAGCGCTCGCCGTCGCGCGAGCCCAAGGCAAAACGGTGATGGTCGATTTCACCGCGGGCTGGTGCCTCACTTGCAAGACGAACCTACTGCTGGCCATTAACCGTGCGGAAGTGAAAGAAGCGGTCGACAAGAACAACGTGGTCGCCCTGCTGGCCGATTGGACCGACAAAAGTGCGGTCATTAAGCAAGCGCTGCTCGATCTCAACAGCCAAAGCATCCCGCTCCTGGCGATCTATCCGGCTGACTCGAATCGCGAAGTCATCCTGTTGCGCGACGTAATCACGCAGGGCGATGTGCTCGAAGCCCTCGCCGACGCCGGCCCCTCGCTCGACAACGCGGCCGCAAAGGTCGCCGGCGACCAAGCCGCGGCAGCCAATGCTCCGCTCGCCCCAGAATTCGGCGCCACCGCGCCGACGACGGCGAAGCGGTAGCGCCGCTTGCGGCTTAGCGTCCCATCCAAGCACCAGCGTCACCCACCTACGCCCACCGGGCCTCGCCGCTCCCCTCGACGATCCGCCCAATCCGCCAGCTCTCGAATCCTTCCGCGGCGAGTTGCTGGATGACGCTCTCCGCGTAATACTCGCTCACCGCCAGCGCCATTCCGACGCCCATGTTGAACACGCGGAACATCTCGGCGTTCTCGACGTCGCCTAGCCGTTGCAGCCAGGTGAACACCGGAGGCGCCGGCCAGCTATCGCGGAAGATTTCGGCGTCGACTGTCGGCGGCAGCACGCGAGCGAGGTTCGCATGCAGCCCGCCGCCCGTGATGTGGGCGATGCCGTGGACGACGCTTTTGACTTTGTAGTGGTTGAGGACGCTGCGGAGGGGGCGGACGTAGAGGCGCGTTGGTTCGAGTAAGATTTCGCCGATGCTCTTTTCCGAAAATTCGACGTGGGCGTCGACGCTAAGGGCCGCCGTGTCGAAGACGATCTTGCGGACGAGGCTATAACCGTTGGAGTGGATGCCGCTGGACGCGATGCCGATCACCGCGTCGCCGGCGACGGCCGCCGTACCGTCCAGCATCCGCCCCTGCTCGACGATGCCGACGGCGAACCCTGCGAGATCGTAATCGCCCTTGCGATACAGATCCGGCATGATCGCCGTCTCGCCGCCTACCAGCGCCGCATCGCACTCCAGGCAACCTTGGCTGATGCCGCCCACGATCTGCTCCAGCAGCTCCGGGTCGTCCTCGGCCATCGCCACATAGTCGAGAAAAAACAGCGGCTCCGCCCCGCAGCAAATGGCGTCGTTCACGCACATCGCCACCAGGTCGATCCCTACCGTGTCGTGTCGGCCGGACATCTGCGCCACCTTCAGCTTGGTGCCGACGCCGTCGGTGCATGAAACGAGCACCGGCTCCCGGTAGTTCCGTGCGAACAACCCTCCCGAGAAGTCCAACTTGAACAGCCCGGCAAACCCACCCTCCCACGGCAACACCCGCGGGCAATGGGTCCGCCGCATCAGCCGCGGCAGCCGCGACATCGACTCCTCATACCTGGCGAGGTCGACGCCCGAATCTTTGTAAGTCAGTTTTGCCATTGAACTTGCTACGTTGGCGTTCGCGAGAAGTCAACGATTCTAAGGGGTGGAGCGATTGGGGTCGAGAGTTGCGTGCCGGCCGATTAAGCTGTTACACCATGAACGCCGAACCGCTTTTAAGCACCGTCGCCAAGGTTTTGTCGGAGCATCGCCTCGAAACGGTAATGGTCGGCAATGCAGCGGCGGCGCTCCATGGCGCTCCGGTAACGACCCTCGATATCGACTTCATGTTTCGCAAGTCGCCGACGAATCTGAAGAAACTCAAGGCCGTGGCTCGCAGTTTGCAGGCCATCATTCTCAAGCCGTACTACCCGGCGTCCGACCTCTATCGAGTCATCAACGACGATCGAGGGCTGCAGCTCGATTTCTTGGCACGCCTCCACGGTATCCGATCGTTTGAAGGGCTGCGGTCCCGCGCCCAGCGGGTCGAGTTCGGCCAGTACGCGATACTTGTCGCTAGTCTTACGGATATAATCAACAGCAAGCGCGCCGCCGGCCGCGACCGCGACTTGGCGGTGCTGGCCATCCTGGAGAAAACTCTTCATGAACAAGAGCGACTCAACAACGACAAAGGCTCACGAGATCGCCCTGAAACGGGAAAGTGAACGGGCGTTGGTCGAGCAAATTCGCCGGCTGCTCGCTTTGCCGATGAATAAGCGCACCCATTTCTTGCGAGTTCGTCATCCGTCGGGCGGATCGCATCTGTGAAACTTGCCGTGAATCGTTCGGACAAGCAAATGCACTTAGACGGCACGGTCAACCTTCTGCAAGATGCGCTGACGCGCTCGACCAACTATCTCGCCAGCTTGCCCGAACGACCCGTCGCGCCGCCGCCCGAAGCCCTCGCCGCGCTCGCAGCCTTTGACGAACCCTTTCCCGACTCGCCCTGCGACCCCGCCGCCATGCTCGAACTGCTCGACCGCATCGGTTCGCCGGCCACGGTCGCGTCCGCCGGCGGTCGTTACTTCGGCTTCGTCAACGGAGCCGTCCTGCCCGCCTCGCATGCGGCGCACATCCTGGCGACGGCGTGGGACCAAAACGCGGCGCTCTCGGTGATGTCGCCAGTCGCTAGCCGTCTTCGCGCCGTCGTCTCGCGCTGGATGGTCGACGCACTCCACCTGCCGTCAGGAACCGAAGCGATGTTCGTCGGCGGAGCGACCATCGCGAACGTGTGCGGCCTGGCCGCCGCCCGCGACCACGTCCTCGCCCAAGTCGGTTGGGACGCCGCGAACGACGGGCTCATCGGCGCGCCGCCGATCACAGTCGTGGTCGGCGACCAGGCGCATGCAACCATCGCCAAGTCGCTTGCCATCATCGGGCTGGGCCGCAATCGCATCGTCACCGTTCCGACTGACGACCAAGGCCGTCTCATCGCGGAGCGGCTGCCGAACATCGACGGTCTCGCGATCGTCATCGCGCAAGCGGGCGAAGTGAATACCGGCGCCTTCGACCCGTTCG
>JBGSYU010000728.1:0-1946 GCA_041750715.1 Lacipirellula sp. | reverse complement strand
GCGTCAAAAGGCATAAGTTGACCTAACGTCTTTATGCGTAACAACTTGCGACTTAATTCTACTTTTTTCATGCGCGTTAGTCGCTGCGGCATCGTGGAAGTGCAACCTTTGTGCCGCGTGGGTGCAGCCTGCGGTTTGCGTAGTTGTCGGAATGAAGTAAAAGCTAGCGGGGGGAATTGAGAGTTGGCGTTTCATTCCGGCGAGAAGCTGGGGAATTCAAGGAGCCAAGGATGGCGACAACCGATCAGATGCAAGCGCGGATCACGGCGTGTGCTCGCGAGTTAGCCGAGGAGTGGGGCGAGGTGGATGAGAGCAACGCCCTCAGTTGGCTCGATGCGATCGAGACCCGGGCCGTGGAGATCGGCGATGCAGTGCATGCGGAACTAGTCAAGCAGAAGGCGGCGGCCTGCCGGACCGGCGAGGACGAATCGACGTGTCCCCAGTGCGGCCAACTGGGCCGCTACGAAGGGGAGCGCCCGCGGGAGCTGATCGGCCGCCGGGGGCCGGTGGCGATCGCCGAGCCGGAGTACTTCTGCCCCGCCTGTCGGCGGGCTTTTTTTCCCGTGGACCGCCGCGATCGGCGTTGAGGTCGATTGCCCGTTCACGCCGGCCATGCTCGAGAAGGTCGTCTACGCCGGTTCGCAATCGGCGTCCTTCGTGGCGGCGAGTCGAGACTTGGAAGCGTTGGCCGAAGCGAACGTCTCGCGAGAACGCGTCGGGCGGTGGACGAAGCGCGTCGGCGAGGAGCGCGTCGCCGAGGTCGCCCGTCAAGCCGAGGCCTATCGGCGACTGCCGTTGCCTGCGCGTCGGCAGAGTCCGACTGGTCAGGCGCCCCCCGTCGCGTGCGTCATGATGGACGGCGGTCGGATTCAGATTCGCCCGCGCGACAAGGCGGCTCAGAAGCCAGACGCCCAGGGCCATTGGCGCGAAACGCTGGTCGGCTGCTGCCTGAGCATGACCGGCGAGGAGCGCTGCGAGGATCCTTGTCCGACGATCCCCAAAACGTTCGTCGATCCGGCGCGGATGCGGGATTTAAGTCGAGAAATCAAGGGCTTTTCGGGAGACGCCGCCGCACTCGACCCGCCGCAGCAGTCGCCGGAGAAGCGCGACGGCTGCCCCGAGGCGCTGGTTAGAAGCGTCGTCGCCACCCGCGCCGGACAAGAGGCGTTTGGCCAGCGGCTGGTCGCCGAAGCGCATGGGCGGGGCTTTCACGCGGCCCGACGCAAGGCGTTCGTGGCCGATGGCGCGGCGAGCAACTGGAGCGTCCACAAGCGGCACTTCTCGCACTACACGCCCATTCTCGATTTCACGCACGCGATCTGCTACGTCTACGCCGCGGCCATGGCGGGGCGACCCGCCGCCGCCGGTTGGACCGACTACTGCCAGTGGGCGCAGTGGCTGTGGAGCGGCGACGTCGACCCACTGTTGGCGGCCGTCGCCGCACGAGGGAAAACGCTTGGCCCGCCCGGCGAAAGAGAGGAGGCTTCGCCCCCCGCCCTCGTCGCCAAGACGCTCGGCTATCTCAAGAACCAACGCGCGCGCATGAAGTACGCCCAGTACCGAAAACTCGGGCTGCCCATCACCAGCAGCCACATCGAGTCGACCGTCAAGCAGATCAATCGCCGGGTCAAGGGGAGCGAGAAGTTTTGGGATCGAGGCGCCGAGCCGCTGCTGCAACTCGCCGCCGACCGCCTCACGGAAACCCACGCCCCCGAACGCTTCTGGATGAATCGCCGAAAACGACTGCAACCCCGGCGGTGCTACCACGCCGCCGCCTGAAAATCACAAACCGCAGGCTGCACCCCAGCGTAAAACGCGCACAACTTGCATACCCCGTCATTTTGTCGTTTGTACTGAAGGTTCGGCCGGGGGGCTTAATAGGCGGTCAGCACTCCGTGGGCAATCTCACGAATTTCAGCCTGGACATCTTCCACGTTCCGGTCGGC
>JBGSYU010000727.1:0-7969 GCA_041750715.1 Lacipirellula sp. | reverse complement strand
GCGAGGCTGCGGATTTCATCCAGATCGACCTGCGGATGATAGCGGAACCCGCCCTTCATCGGCCCGCGAGAATTATCGTGCTGCACCCGATAGCCCACAAACGTAGCGATCTCGCCGTCATCCTTTTCGATGGTGACCTGCACCTGAACCTCGCGTTTGGCGACGATCAGCCGCCGACGCAGGCTCTCGGGGAGTTCCAAGTGATCGGCAGCCCGATTGAAATACGCCAGCGCCGCTTCTGAAGATTTCATTCCGGATAACGCTCGCAACAAGTGGGTGGTGAGATTAGCGCCTGCGGTGGATAATAAGTCCCAACCGTGCGCCCGACAAGCAACGCACGCCCGTGAGCCGGGGCGTCCCGCCCCCGGCGCCCGCAACCCGCAATGCCCAACGACCCCCTCAACATCCGCATCGAACCGCGCGCACCCGTCGCATCCCCGCGCCGCAAATCGCGGCGCCCGGCGACGTGGATCATCCTAGCAAGCGCCGGGTGCATGCTGCTTGCAGCCGTGGCCTTGTTCGCCACCAGTGGCAGTCTATTCAGCCCGGGCGCCACTAACGATAAGCCAGAATCTCCCGCATCGAAGAGCCCTGCTGTTCCCGCCAACTCGACCGCGATCGACCCCGTTCCCGCCGCCGCTTCGCGCGAGCAAATCGTCGACGATCCCCAAGGCGAGCTTCTGTGGGCCTCGCCAACCGCGGGCGAGCCGTTGTCGCTTGCGTACGTCCCCGCCGGAACTCAATGCCTGATCCACCTCCGTCCCGCGCTGCTGGCTTCGCATCCCGAAGGCGAACGCGTCCTCGCCGCCCTCGGACCTTGGGGACAGTCGGTCGTAAAACAGCTAGAAACAATGACGAACGCCGAGTTTGCCGACATCCAGTCATTACTGATCGCCGTTGTGGTTAACGCTGATGGCGAGCTCGATGCGTGCCTCCGCGTGGAATTCAATCCGCCGCCATCGAAGCGAGGTGCTACGGAAGGGATTCCCAATGATCTCGATACAGCGACGTTTGACTATGACGAGATGGCTCCACGATTTCCGATGGCCGATCCGGTAGAGGTCGGCGAGAACGGAAATTACCTCGCCGTTGGCGATCGTGCGATGATTACGGCTCGACCGTCGACCCTCGTCGTCTGCCCTGCCAGTTTCGCTGGCGATCTGATCGACTCCGCCGGTGAAGCCCCGCCACTGGTTCGCGACATAGAAATCCTCGCCGAAAACTCCGACGCCGACCGCGCGTTCACGGTGATCGTGGCGCCGAAGTTCCTCGAGGCCAGCGGCAACGAGCTGCTCGTCGCCGAGGCCGCGGCGCTGCACGACGCGCTCCACTGGCTAATCGGAGCGGACGCCACGGCGATCGCTATCAGCGCCCATTGGGAGGGCGACTTTTTCGCTGAGTTCCGCGCGACGCCCGCGCTCAACGTCGCCCCGCGGCGACTTGCCGCTAAGCTTCGGGAGCGAATTGCCGCCGCTCCCGACGTGGTCGAGGAAACGATCCTTGCCTCGCCCTGGCATCCGTATGGCCGCAAGATTCTCGCTCGATTTCCCGCGATGCTCCGGGCGCTCGCCCGCTACAGCCGAGCCGGCGAGGACGATCGCCAAGCCCTCGTCCGCGTCTACCTTCCGCCGATAGCCGGCCACAATTTGCTGATGGCGGCGGAGCTGTTGCTTACCCAACCCCACGACGAGGCCACCGCGGCGATCGGCCGCGCAACGCCCAAGTCGCCCCTTACGCTGGAAGAACGCCTCGCCAAAATTACATCGCTCACGTTCTCAAAGGATTCGCTCGAGCGCGCCCTGGAGATGCTCGCCGAAGACGCTGGCCTCGAGATCATTCTCCAAGGCGCCGACCTGCAACTCGACGGGATCACCAAAAACCAGTCGCTGGCGCTGGACCTTCGCGACCACCCGGCAGGAGAAATCCTGGTGGAAATCCTCGTCCGGGCCAATCCCGACCGTACCGCCACTGGCCCCACCGACGCCCGACAGAAGCTCGTTTACGTTATCGAGCCGAGCCCAGCCGGTGGCGCGGGACGGATTATCGTCACGACGCGCGCCGCCGCCGAAAAGCGGAACGAGCGACTCCCCGACGCGTTTCTCCTCAAAGATCGCTGATTGGTTATACTTGTGGAAGCGGTCAGCGATCAGCCGTCAGCGTTCAGTCAGACGGGTTCGTGTGTGCTATCGTCTGGCTGGTAATGCGAAGCTGCGGCAAGAGATTGGCGCGCTGCATTTTTCTGGCTGATCGCTGAAAGCTAACCGCTGACCGCTTCTGCCTCATGGAACTCTTCAAGATCACCTGCGTCACTTGCCGCGCCCGGCTGTCGGTGCGCGATGCGGCGCTCGTCGGTCAGATTATCGGCTGTCCGCGCTGCGGCATGATGGTGCAGGTCGCCGCCCCGGCGGGGGCCTTGCCGGCGACGCCGAATGATTCAACTGCATCCGCGGCAATTGTCGCCCTAGCCGCGGTCAACGCTCCGCCGCAGCCGAGTTTTGAAACTATCGCGTCGTTCGATGACGCCGCCGACGTCTTAAGCTTTCGCGAACCCGCGGCGGCTGTCCCCAGCCCGCCATTGCTGCCGGCCGAAGCGCCGACGGCCACCGGTTGGCCTGCTTACAAATTCGCCACGCTGCTCGTTGCTGGAGCGGTTGCTGGCTCGGCCGTAGTTGCCGCGTCGCTCTCCTGGTTCAACGATGAAGATCAGGTCGCCGTAGCGGCGCCCGCGAATCCAGTTGCTGCGGGGCCGTCCGCCGTCAGCGAGCAGCCCGAGGAGCCGCCGCCTGCGAAGCTCGCCCCGGCCGATTCGGAAGGCCCACCAACGGCGACGACCACCGAGCCGGAAAAGGATGAAGCTCTTCCCGGTGATGACCCAGAACCGGTGAATCCAGCCGCGGCTCCCGCGACGCAAATGGTATCAGCTGATCCTGAGGTTGCGACGCCCCCGGCGACGAGCGACGCGAAGACGCAAGCGGAACAGAACCCGCCTGCCGCCGTCGACACTGCGCCTCGCCTGCGGATCGACCCGCTCGACGTCGATCCGGAAGGGCTCAACCTTTCCACACTCTACAGCGGTCCGCCTACGGACCCGCTTGCAGAGAGCCAGCTTCCCACTGAGGAAGAGGCCGCTCCGAGCGCGCCACCCGCAGTGCCGAATCCCGACGACGACGACGCACAGCACGACGCCCCTGCCGCGGTTCGACGAGACGCCCGCGCTGGCGTAGGCGCGCCGGTGAGCGTCGACGTATTGCTCGCACTGCGCCTGCCGGCGATCAACCTAGAGAAAATGCCGTTGTGCCAACTGCTCGACCTTGCAACGCAGCTTTCCGGCCTGCCCGTGAGCGTGTCTCCCCAGCAGCTTCGCATGGCGGCGGTGTCGGCCACGACGCCAGCTTCGGCAGACGCTAAGGACGTGACCGTCGAACAAATGCTCACCGCCGCGCTTAAACCGCTTCGCCTCAAGCCGATGATTGACGGCGAGCAAATCGTGCTGATGCGGAATGGCGACGACAAGCGCCGCAACGTGGAGTACGCCGTCGACGATCTCGCAAGTAGCCCCGCCAACGTCGAGCAACTTGCGGATTGGGTTCAGCAACTCACCGCGCCGGAAGCCTGGCAAGCCGGCGGCGGCGACGCCACGCTCGCCATCGACGGCGCCAAGCTCCGCATCGAGGCGCCGGTCGCCGTTCAATACGACGTGCTGTTCCTGTTGGAGCGTTACCGCCTGACCCGCGGATTGCCCACCCGCACCAAGTATCCTGCCGCGCTGCTCGCGTCGGGCGCGTTCCACGCCGCGATTGCCGAACGATTGGCGGCGCCGGCCGCGTTCACGTTCTCGCAGTACACGCCGCTGCGCGAAATCTTCCGTTATTGGCAGGAAGAGCTTGCCGTGGCCGTGTTGGTCGATTGGCCCGCGCTCGCGGACGAACGGCTTTGGCCCAGCGCCCGCATCGCGTGCAGCGCCGCCGACAAGTCCTGGGCCGAAGCGATGGATTCGGTGCTCGAGCCGCTCGGCCTCGGCTGGCGGGCGGTAGGCCGCAACACGATTGAGATTACCACGCTGGCGAAGATTCGTTCGGAGCAGGTGTTCGAAGTCTATCGCATCTCGCCCAGCGCCACGCTTAATGCCGAGCAGCTTATCGCCCGCGTGCAATCGTTTTCTGCTTCAGACGCCAAGCCGCCCGCCACGGCGGATCTTCGACAAGCGGCCGCGGCGATCGCTTATGATGCGGAGTCGCGCGTGCTGCTGGTGCGGCAGCCGGCCGCCATTCACCGCCAGCTTGTTGCTGAAACGCGTGACGTCCTGGAGATCCCTGGGACCGCCGCTGCGCCGCAATAGCCTTGCGGCATGCCGATTGCTCGCCCCATGTAGCCGAGTCTCTCCGAGACCCGCAGTCGCCGGCCCGCCGCGGCGGACCGGCATATGTAAACAGCGAGGCTCCCATGACTAAACAGACGGCGCTGGCCCTTATTGCAGCGTGCGCTCTCATTAGCCAATTGGCTCCCTCGGAACCAGCGTCGGGCCAAACCGCCGAGCAAGTCGCCGCGAATTTGCCGGCCCCCTACGCCACCGAATCGGCGATAAACTTTCCCAAGGTCATCGGCTGGCCTGAAGGCGAAACGCCACAGGCGGCGGAAGGATTGAATGTCGCCGCGTTCGTCCGCGACCTGGAAAACCCACGCTGGATGTATGTCCTCCCCAATGGCGACGTGCTGGTCTCGCAGGCCCGCACGTTGCCCAAGCCGCCGAACCCTGAGGAGGAGCAAGCTAAGCCGCCGGAAAAGAAAGCGGAAGATAAGGTGAAAGAAGACGGCATGAAGAAATCGAAAACGGTCACCGGCGACTCGCCGAACCGAATTACGCTGCTGCGCGACGCCGACGGCGATGGCGAGCCCGAACTGCAAGAAGCCTTTCTGGAGAATCTCAATCAGCCTTTCGGCATGCTCCTCGTCGGCGATACGCTGTTCGTCGCTACGACCGACGCGGTGACCGCGTTTCCGTATAAGCAGGGCGATACGAAGGTCACCGCCGCGGGCATGAAAATCCTCGACCTACCGGCTGGCGGCTACAACAACCACTGGACCCGCAACATCGTCGCCAATGAGAACGGCACGAAGCTTTACATTTCCGTCGGCTCCGCCAGCAACAACGCCGAACACGGCACGGCCGAAGAAATGCTCCGCGCGAACATCCTGGAGTGCGACCCGGACGGCACATCGCTTCGCGTCTTCGCATCGGGCTTGCGAAACCCCGTCGGCATGGACTGGAACCCGGTCACCGGCGACCTCTGGACCGCGGTCAACGAACGCGACGAACTGGGCGACGAACTGGTTCCCGACTACATCACCGGCGTGAAGGAGGGCGGCTTTTACGGCTGGCCCTACGCTTACTTCGGTCCGCATGAAGATCCGCGAATGAAGGGACAGCGGCCGGATCTGGTGAAGAAGACGATCGTTCCCGACGTGCCCATGGGCGCGCATACGGCGTCGCTCGGATTGGCGTTTTACAAACCAGAGCCTGGCGAGGGGGCGCTGCCCGAGAAATACCATGGCGGCGCGTTCGTCGGTCAACGCGGTTCGTGGAACCGGTCGAAGCTGGTCGGCTACCGCGTGGCGTTCGTGCCGTTCAAGGACGGCAAGCCGGCGGGCCCGCCGGAGGATTTTCTCACGGACTTTATCGCCAATGAGAATGAAGTTTACGGTCGACCGGTGGGCGTCGCCGTGGCGGCCGACGGCTCGCTGCTCGTGGCCGACGAGCCGGCGAATATTGTTTGGCGGATAAGCGCGGAGTAGTCTGTGACTGCCCATGCGTCGCGCCTTCACACTCGTTGAACTTCTTGTGGTGATCGGCATCATCGGCGTGCTTGTCTCGCTCTTGCTGCCTGCCGTGCAAGCGGCGCGGTCGGCGGCGCGCCGTGCGGCGTGTATGAACAACCTGCGGCAAATCGGGCTGGCATTGCAAAACCATCACGCCGCCCATCTGAAGTTTCCTCCGGGACGAGGCGCGCCCACGCCGCGAATCTTCTCGCCGCAGGCGTATCTGCTCGCCTTCATAGAGCAGAGCGCGATTGTCTCGCAAATTGATTTCCTTGACGCTCCGGCGCCGTTCTCCACGCCGACCGCCGCCTACGACGGGGCCGGCAATCATACGGCCGCGACGTCGATGGTAAGCGCGCTGCTGTGTCCGGCGGACCCCGTGCAGGGCCGCGTTGCTAGCTCGGAGTACGGCGGGACGAACTATGCTGCGTGTGCCGGCAGTGGCACGGGGTCGGGCACGCTTACCGGCGCCGACGGCGTGTTCTTTCTCGCCTCCGCGGTACGGATCAAGGACCTTACTGACGGCACGTCGAACACGGCGGCGTTCAGCGAGCGGACGCTTGGGCCGGGCGCTGCCGATTCAACCGTCGCCGCGAACGCGATCCTTGAGTTGCCGGCAACTACCGATCCGACGACCGTGGCGTGCGAATCGGTTTCCGGCGGGGCATGGTACGCGGAACGCGGCGCGAAATGGATCGTCGGCAACTATGGCAACACGCTCTACAACCACGCGTTGCCGCCGAACGCGGCCCAGTGGGACTGCATGAACGCCACGCAGCAGAAGGGGCGACTGGCCGCACGGAGTGCGCATGCGGGCGGTGCGAATGTGCTGCTATGCGATGGCAGCGTTGGGTTTGTGGAAGACGCCATTGCCGGCGTCGTTTGGCAGGCGACAGCGACCAGGGCCGGCGGCGAGCCCTGACGCAACCGCGGTTGTCGCAGTGGTACGGCGGCGGCACATGAGTGCTGTCGCAACGGTGGCGACGACGCCGAGTGCAAGACTGCGGGGTTCGGGGATCGCGGTCGAATTCGCGGCTGAGGCGCCGAGTTGATTTTGCCACCGTAGGAAGTCGGCGCCGTCGACGTCTTGATCGCCGTCGGCGTCGCCTTGGAGGCGTGTTGCGCCAGTGGATCGTCCGAAGCCGGCTTTCCACGAGGCGAGGTCGGCCGCGTCGACGCGGTCGTCTCGATTGAAATCCGCCGTCAGTTCCGCCGTCGGCAGCTCGGTCAGCAGGTCGTTCCAGTATCGCAGGCCGTCGATCAGCCGTCGGCCGGAGGCGTCGCGTGCGCCTTCGGCGGCGCCGTCGAGATCGGGGAGATACAACTCGAAAAATCGCGTGCCGTATTGCTCGTAGGCGAGCTCGATGCCGGTGGATGGATTGAGGCTGGCCAGTTGCTCGTTTCGATTGGGCGGATGGTCGAGCCAGGCGTCGAGGGCTTGCATCATGGTGCTGCCGCCCGTCGCAACCCAATCCTCGAGGTTGTTGCCGACGCCGTTTCCGTTAGCAAGCGGCACGGGCCACGCGTCGGACAGGTTCTCGACGAAGAACGCGAGCTTCGTCTGGCCGGGGCCGTTGTAGAGCGGGGCCAACCGCGCCATGATCTGCTCGTCGACGTGCGGCCCTGGCGCGTCGTCGTCGAACGAGAAAAACGCAAGCGAATTGGTGTCCTGCGGGAACGCGGCGGTGGCGGCAGCGACTCCGGCCACGACCGCGTCGACATATCGCTGCTGCGTGTACTGCGGGTGGTTCTGGATTCCCGCGTTGAGATCGCGGACGCCAAAATTGAGGCCGGCGGGCGCCACGTCGATGGACTTGAGCGTCGGATCGAGCCAGAGCGGGTGCGGGGCGCCGGCGCCCTGAACGACGTGGGCGCCCAGCGCCGCGAACAGGGCCGCGTGCCGCCCGCGAGCGAACGGGTCCCAGGGAACGGGATTGATTCCACCGCTATGGTCGACGTAGGTGGCCGAGGCGCCCGCCATAACGTAGGAAGGCTCTTGCGATGTGAAGATTTCGATATCGAGCGATTGGCCGAGCGCGGCGACGCGCTGGATCGCTTGATCGATCACGCCGAAGTTGTATTGGCCTTGAGCCGGTTCGAGGTCGTGCCAGAACAGGCGCAGCGTGAAACCGGAGACGTAGTCGTAATCGCG
>JBGSYU010000726.1:0-2537 GCA_041750715.1 Lacipirellula sp. | reverse complement strand
GGAAGCAGCAACCACGGATCCTTCGTGCTGAACCCGTCGCCCGTAGAATGGTAGGAGAGCGGCAAAATCGGCCACCATCCGCCCGGTCCGAAGGGGCTCAATGCCGCACAGAAGTAGATGGCGACTAGGAAGCCGCCCGCCGCGCCTCCCACGATGAGTCCCATGCCGGCGCCAACCAATGGCGCTACCAGCAGCGATTTCAGTCGCCCCTCGACCTTCACCCGCCGGTTCCGTTTCGCTGGCTCGGCGTCGCTCGGCAATTCCTCCTTCTTCCAGCGGCTGCCCTCGCTGCCAAATCGCGCATGACCAGTGAGGCCGCCAATGACCGCCCCCACCGCGAAGAGGCTCCAACCGGCGCAGCGCAAATGGCTGGCCCAGGTCCACTCTCCAGTCACTAGCGCCAGGACGTACCCTCCCAGCGTGCCGAAGTGCGCGCCAACAACGCTGGCAAACACGAACAAGAAGCAGGCGCTCGTGCAGCGAACGACCGCTCGTCCGATGGTAGCCCAGGCAGACATTGCTCCAACCCTGCAAAGACCGCTGTTGACCGACCTTGTGATAGTGAATTCGACAAGCGAGCGAGAATCTTCCCGGCAAGCCACCCACGAAGGCAACCACGCCCCACTCCCCACTCCCCACTCTCCATTTCCTCGCCTCACGCCCCGTCCGGAATCTCCGGCTCCACAAGATTCGCCAGCATCGCCAGCGACTCTTGCCACCCGAGATAACACATCTCCGCGGGGATCGCCGCCGGAATCCCCTCCTGCGCGATCGACAGCTCGGTGCCGCACAGCACCGGCCGCAGCGAGACGGTCACTTGCATCTCCCCCGGCAAGTTCGGATCGTCGAACCTATCCATGTACCGAATCCGCTCATGCGGCGTGAGCTCGACATACTTCCCGCCGAACGAGTGGCTCTGGCCGGTCCCGAAGTTGGTGAACGACATCCGATACCCGCCCCCGACCCGCGCGTCCATCTCGTGGACCTTGCCGACAAACCCATGCGGCGGCAGCCACTTGGCCATCGCGTCTGGATCAAGAAACGCTTTATAAACCCGCTCCGCCGGCGCCTTCAACACCCGATGCAGCCGCGCCGTATTGCCTGAATCACTCATCGCTGATCCTCCATTTTTTGCAAAAACAAATGTGGTTAGGGCTGCCTCCCACTAATGAGACGAACAACCGCCGCCCAGATCGACGCCTGTTGGAAAAATTTCACGAAATCTCTTCGCGGCAATGGGAATCAAACGGGGGCCGGTCGCGGCAACCGATCATTCGGAAACGAATGCGATAGGTTCCCGCCGCGCGGCGAACCCATCCTACCCACTTCAGGTCGTGCCAGCGCGTCATTGTGAGTCAGTTTCCTAAACCTTTTTGGTTGAAAGTGGCCGCGCACTCCGGTACTGTACGCTTGAACATTCACCGCTAACCGTTCAAGCATTCACCGATAACGGAGGACCCTTCCATGCTCGCGTCCACCCGCGGCCGGCGCCGCACGCTCGATCGCAACAAGAAAACCCTTCTCTGCGACGCCGTCTCCCGCGGCGCCACCATGACCGAGGCCGCCTTCACCGTCGGCGTCTCGCTCCGCACCGTTCAGCGCGAGGCCCGGATCGACCCCGACTTCGACCAGAAGTTGCGAAGCGCGCATACCGACAAGCCCGACCCGCTCGCCATGATGCAGAGCGCCGCCCGCACCCACTGGCGGGCCGCCGCCTGGCTGCTGGAGCGATCCAACCCTGAAAACTACGGCCGCCGCTCGGCCAGCTCCTGCACCCCGTTTCAGTTCGACGAAGCGATGAAGGTCGTCGTCGAAGCGGCCCTGCGGCTCGCGCCGCCGGAGAACCGCGCCAAAGTCTACGCCCACCTGAGCGCGGCGGCCGAAACGGCCTTCAAAGCCGTGTTCCCCAACTACGGCCCGTTCGGCGGCCGGCTGGTCGAACGACTCCCCGACACGCCGCTGACCGACGCCGAGCACCTGGAAGCAATCCGCAATCCGCCGCCGCACTCCGTCGTCCCCGAAGGAATCGAAGCCTCGCCCGCTGCGGTCGAAGCGCCAGCGCCGCCCGCGCTGCAGCCCCGGGCTCTGCCCGGGGGTCGGCCTCCATTACAAGAAGCCGTCGCGGCGCTCAAAGAAACCCCCGGCCAAAGGCCGGGGCTGCAGACGAGCGAGCGACAAGCGGTCGTTCAAACCGATCCCGCCGAGAACGACAAGCTCGCGACCAATCGCCCCAGTCCTGCTGCCGCTCCTGTTCCTACTCCTAAACGGGACTCTTCCCCAACCCCAGCATCACGCCTCCCTTGGCAATACATCCTCCGCGCCGCCCGCACGACCCCGATGGTCCCCAGCACGCCAAACAGCGCCAGCATTACGCACCCGCCAATTCTGTCGCATCTGTCGCCTAAAACAGGCCCCGCGACGAAATTCAAACACGACGAAAAGCCGCCTGACGCTCTACCGCATTCCGCGACCACCGCCAAAGCCGTAGAATAGACGGCCCGCCCCATCCAAGGCGATAAACCATCGCCTTCCCCCTT
>JBGSYU010000725.1:0-4171 GCA_041750715.1 Lacipirellula sp. | reverse complement strand
CCACGTTCTCGGAGGCGCTGACTGTGATAGTCGCCTGCACCGGCGGCGTCTGCGCGCCTGGCGGAAGCAAGGTATCGACAACGGGGCCACGCACGCCAATCTGGTACGCCCCGGCGGCCAGCGGGGCGATCGTGCCGTGGTAGCGGCCCGGCACATTCGGATCGGCCTGCAGCTTGGTCGACGAGCTAACCGCATCGAAGGCTTGTGCTTCCGCTTCGAGGGCTTCGCCCGCCAGCGGCCGACCTTCACTATCCTTGAGCCACACGGTGACTTCGACCGCTTCACTCTCGGCGTACTCGTTGCGATCCGTTTGCAGCCGCACCAGGTCGGTTCCTGAGCCGGCGTCGGCCGCCGTCATCCACCGCAGGAACTGCCCCCAAAATCGGTGATGCATCCGATCGCCGCGACGAAATCGCAGACGAAACGTCTCCGGCGCGGCCAGGTACGCGACGCGCCCGGCGCCCACGCGATGCCATGACAGGAACGCGTACTCCACGCCCGCCCGATCGAGATTGCTCCGCACCGCGCCGGCCGCCTGAGATGTGGCCTCGATGAGCGTCCGCGCCGTCGGCTTCGGCCGCGAGTATTCCGAAAGCGAGTAGACCGGGAACCGGCGATACATTTCCTGCCATGCCTGGCGGCTCTCGACCGCGTCGTCGGCGATCATCAGCGCGCTGTTAACCTGGCCCTCGTCGGTCAGATCCAGCGTGTAGCCTGCGTCGCCTCCGGCGAGCGCGGCGCGTTCGACGGGCAATAGGCCCAGCAGCGGTTGATTGGCGAACGAGCCGGGCATCGCCTCGCGGCCGGCGACGACGATCAGCCGACCGCCGCGCGTTCGCACATATTCATCGAGCGCGGCCTGACTATCGGCGGGCAATTGCTCGGGCCCCACGTCGCCCAGGATCACCACATCGTACCGCGCCCAGCCTTCCACGTCGCGAGGAAACTGCGGCCGCTGCGCCAGGGCGCCAGTGCCGTGAACGCGCGGAAGGAACAACAGCTCGTCGAATTCCACATGCTTTTCGCGGCGAAATAATTGATTGAGATACCGGTATTCCCAGCGACCCAATCCATCGGCCAGCAGCACGCGGATCTTGTCCTGCACCACCTCAAACGACGCCGGCATGAAGTTGTTCGCGGAGTTCGCCTCGTCCTCGACCGGTTCCACCTCGACCATGTACTCTTGCCATCCCTGCTCGCCGGCCGGCACGCTGAATCTCACCCGGACGTCGCAGCGGTCCCCCGCGAACGCGAGCGGCTTGCGATCGACCTCTTGACCGTCGTGCCGCAGCACCAGAGACGACGTTTCGCCATTGCAGCCCGAAGCGGTGACGATCGCCTCGATTACGGCGGCATCCCCCTCCGTCACCGCGGCCGGCGCCTCGACCCGGTGAAGCAGGAGGTCGCGCACCTGGAGGGCGCTACCTATCGGCACGATATAGAGCGGCACGCCGCTAAGCTCCGCAGCCACGTCTTGCGGCGCCGGGCCTGCGGCCTCGTTGTGCCGGCCATCGGAAAGAATGATGGCGAGTTGAACCGATCCATTGGCGCCGATCGCAGCGATTTGCCGGAGAACGCCGGAGAGATTGGTCGACGGCGCGGCATCGAGCGCCGCTGATCCCTGCGAGTCACTGGCGATCGACGGAGCGTCCGTCAGCTCGGCGGCCCAACTTCCGTCGGAACCGAGCGCGGTCGCCGTGCGGTCGAAACGGAATCGGCGGACGTCGACCCGTTCTTTCACGTCGTCCGCCAACGCGGCTTCAAACGCATCGAGCGTGAGGCCTGCCTTCTCGCGGCGAGTTTGTGCGTCGGTCTGCTCCGTTCCCTCGGGCGATGAGTTCGCGTGCTGCCGCATCAGGTCGTCGCCCAGCACCGCGGCGCGCTGCCGGGCGCTCGCCAAGTTAGCGACAAGCTGATCGAGTTCCACCGCCAAGGCGTCGCTTGGCGTTTCGTCCGCCGGCGCTTCGAGGAAGGTTTCTATCTGATCGCAAGATCGGCGAATCTCATCGGTAAGCAACGCGTCGAGTCTCGCCGCCCGCTCGGAGAGGCCCTCGTCGTCGATTTGTTCCACCATCGCGGCGCCATGATCGGCGGCGCGAGCGATCGTCGTCCGCATCGTGGCCAGCATCGTCTGGAGTTGCTTCACGCCTTGATGCTCGTTGACGAACTGTGAAAGCTGTTCGCCTTGGGACGTCCCCACGGCGAGCGCCAATTCCAACCGATCGCAACTCTCCGCCGCCGTGCGGTCAGCCGAGCGGCCTGCGGAGAGCGACCAACGCGCCCTCGCCAGGGCGTCGGGCGGATCGACCACGTCCATGCTTTGGCTGCCGTCGGCGAACACGGCGATCGACTGCGTTGAGAGGAGCCGCTCGATGCGAAGCTGCGTCGGTCCCGCGAGCATCCACAACGCACAGGCAAACGCCGCCAGCCGGCAACCAAAAAACGTCACGGCCCAGCCGAGCCCTAGCGCATAACGTTCGCGCCACAACGACCAACCGGCCAGCAGCGCCAGCGCCAGACCTAAGGCGAGCGTAGTCTCAACGCCGAGGACGCCTTCCCAGGCAAGTTGTTCGGAGATAGCGGGGGATCTGGTCAAGGTGATAGGCGTCTTACGCAGTATTCAAGGGGAATCCATGACGTTGCCGCGCGAGCCAACTTGCCAGCAGCAACTCGGCCGTTAGAAATGCAATCAACGCGATCAACAGGGCTCCCCACACCGGCTCGCGCCGCGGCGCCGGCGCTGCCTCCGCGGGAGCGGTCGATGCGGCGCCGTCGAATTGAATTCCAAGCGCCGCCAGCTTCTGTCGATCGACAGCCCCAAGCACGCGCACGTCCGATTCTCTCGCGTCGCGCTCGACGCGGAACGGAAGGTCTCGCGTAGCCCCATCGGCTGCTTTCGAGCGCAGCCGGTACACGCCCGGCAGGCGCGTTTGCGAGTACCGATACGCCGGCGCCAATCCGCTCGCGGTCGCCCGCACTGGGATCTCTCGACCGCGGGGAGTCGTCAGCGTCGCCTCCGCGCCGTCGCTTGCATCGCCGCCCGCCATCGCGACGATCGTGGCGCCAGGCGCCAGATTAAACCTCGCGCTCGTCGGCGCGGTGATATAGTCGAGCCCGTCGTGAATCATCACGACATACGCTTTGAGCAGCGGAAGATTGGTCCACTGCATTCCCAGCGGCGTCGCCTGCATCAGCACGCGACCCTGCCCGACAAAGTGCTCGGCGATCAACGGCCGCCCGTCGCCGCTTTCCAGCACCGCTGAAACGGCCGTCGCCGATGCGGGCCGCTCGGCGAACGTCCACCGTTTGGCAATTCGGGCTTCGTCGACGTCGAGCTGGGTCGTGTTGGCCAACTGCATCGTCGCCGGGTGCTCGCGCGAAGGCGGATGAACCGTGCCGGCCACGTCATGGTCAGGGTCGATAGCGTCGACCGCGGCCAACTCCACGGGGCTTAGCCCAGCGCCGTCGGCGTACCAGTCGCGATTGAACTGGTCACGATCGACTCGCTCGCCCAGGCCGACCCACAGCCCGCCGCCGGCGCGCACGAAATCGTTCAACCGCTCCAGCGAAGCGCCCTCTATGTCGGCGAGATTGTCAATTAACACGGCGCGGATGTCGCCCAAGGGTCGGCCTGCCAGTGCATCCGGCTCGATTGTCTCGGGCTGATAAACCGAATGCCACGCCTGCGGCTTGCCGTCGGCGTAGCCGAGCGCGGCGCCGATCAGTTCCGCGGCGCTCAGCGTTTGCCCCGGCTCGCCGGCGCGCTCGACGACCAGGATGGGCGTATGCTCCGCAACCTCGACGACTAGCGAGTCGGTTTGATCGAGCGCGATTTGGTCGCTCCGTGCGATGCGGCAAGAAACCAGAAACGTACCGGCTCGCTCCATCGGTAGCGCCGCCGTCGCTTGCGTCTTCGCGCCCCCGGGCAGACCTTCCAACTGCGTCGTCTGCACGACCTGGTCCTCAAGGAGCCACTCAATTTGCGTCTCCGCGCTCGGAACGTCTCCCGCATTGACGATCTCCGCCGAGACGGCCAGCTCGCTGCCGGGCCGCAGCAGCTTCTGGGCCGCGTCGAGTTTCGCCACGGCCAAATTGTCGATCGCGGCTGCCGTCAGCCCGGCATCGAGCGCCACGATGCGAATCGGGAACGGCGCCGCCTCGCGCGCCGCCG
>JBGSYU010000724.1:0-5190 GCA_041750715.1 Lacipirellula sp. | reverse complement strand
CGTCGACGTTGCGGAGGTTGTGTTGGCGGGCGCCCCGAACGGTGATGTGCGTGGCGGGGGGGACCGGGACGCGCTTGGAGGGTTTGCCATTGACGGATCTGGCGGCAAGTTTGACGCCGAGATAAGGCGCGAGGGAGATGCCGGTGTGGGAGGGCAAGGCGGAAGGGGGAAGGGGGAGGGGGGAAGGATTTGCTGCGTCCTTCCGCCTTCCGCCCTCCGCCTTCCCCCTTTGTTCCATGGCGTACTCCACCACCTCTTCGGGCGTCCCGGCCACGACGAGCTCCCCTCCCGCCGCGCCGCCTTCGGGGCCAATGTCGATGACCCAGTCGGCGGTTTTGATTACGTCGAGGTTGTGTTCGACGACCAGCACCGTGTTGCCGGCGTCGACGAAGTCGTGCAGCACTTTGAGCAGCAGCTCGATGTCGGCGAAGTGGAGGCCGGTGGTCGGTTCGTCCAAGAGATACAGCGTGCGGCCGGTGCTCTTCTTGACCAGCTCGCGGGCGAGTTTGATGCGTTGGGCTTCGCCGCCGGAGAGCGTGGGCGAAGGTTGGCCGAGCTTCATGTAGTCGAGGCCGACGTCGTGCAGCGTCTTCAGTCTGTCGTAAACATGCGGGACGTTTTCAAAGTGGTCCATCGCCTGCTGGATGTCCATTTCCAGCACTTCGGCGATCGACTTGCCTTTGAACTGTACTTGCAAGGTTTCGTGGTTGAAGCGGTGGCCCTGGCAGACGGGGCAGGCGATCCACACGTCGGCGAGGAAGTCCATCTCCAGCTTGTTCGAGCCGTTGCCGCTGCACGCTTCGCAACGGCCGCCGACGACGTTGAAGCTGAACCGCCCGGGCTTGTAGCCGCGGCGTTTGGATTCGGAGAGCAGGGCGTAGAGGTGCCGGATTTCGTCGAACACCTTGATGTAGGTCGCGGGGTTGGAACGCGGCGTGCGGCCGATGGGCGACTGGTCGATGGCGATGAGCTTGTCGAGCTGGTCGACGCCCTCGATAGAATCGTGCTCGCCGGGGAGGCCTTTGCCCTTCATCAGATCGCGGAGCAGGGCCTGGCTGACGATGTCGTTGACGAGGGAACTTTTGCCGCTGCCGCTCACCCCGGTGACGCAAACGAATTTGCCGAGGGGGATGTCTATGTCGATATTCTTGAGATTATTATGCCTCGCCCCAACGATTCGTAAGACCGGTGAGTCGGCTAATGACGAATGACGAATGACGAATGACGAATTGGCGCTGCTGGTTTTCTTCTTTTCGTCATTCGTCATTCGTGCTTCGTCATTTGAAGCCGAGATCCGACGCTGCTTCGGGACTTCTATTTTGCGTTTGCCGCTTAGGTACGCTCCCGTAACGCTCTCCTTCGCCTTCTCAATCGCCTTCGCGTCCCCAACGCCGACGACGTTGCCGCCGCGCACCCCGGGGCCGGGGCCGAAGTCGATGATGTGGTCGGCGGCGCGCATCGTGTCTTCGTCGTGTTCGACGACGACGACCGTGTTGCCGAGGTCGCGCAGTCGCTCCAGCGTGCCCAGCAGGCGTTCATTATCGCGGGGGTGCAGGCCGATCGAAGGTTCGTCGAGGATGTAGAGCACGCCCACCAGCCCGCAGCCGACCTGGCCGGCCAGCCGAATGCGTTGCGACTCGCCGCCGGAGAGGGTGGGGGCGGTGCGGTCGAGGCTGAGATAGTCGAGGCCGACGTTGGTGAGGAAGCCAAGGCGGCCGCGGATTTCTTTGAGGGCTTCGGCGGCGATTTTTTGTTGCGTGTCGTCGAGGACCAGGCCGCTGAAGTACTCGGCGGCTTCGGCGATGGGGAGGCTTGCGACCTGCGGGAGCGTAAGCGAGGGCCGCTCGGCGAAGGCCGCTTCAGCGGTCGTGAGCGTCACGCTGCAAGCTTGCGGATTAAGCCGCCGCCCGTCGCAGTCGGGGCAGCGGATGACGTTCATGAACTGTTCGAGCTTGGCGATGAGCGACTTGGCTTTCGCCGAGCGATACTTCTCGAGCAGCTCGGGAATGACGCCGTCGAACGTGCCGCCGTATTTTTGCGAGGCCTCGCCGTTGCGCCAGGTGTAGGTGATGTGCTCCTCGCCCGTGCCCCAGAGCCAGACGCGGCGCTGCTCTTCGGTAAGCTCGGCCCAGGGGCGTTCCAGCAGCACGTTGTCGCCGAGCTGGAGCTTGCGGTCCATCGTCTCGGCGACGCCGGCGTAGATGTGGCGCTTCCAGCGGCCGAGGTCTTTCCAGGAGCCGATAAGCTCGATGGCGCCTTGCGAAAAAGACTTGAGGGGGTCGGGCACGAGTCTGTCGGGGTCGAAGCTAAACATGTCGCCCAGCCCGTCGCAGGAGAGGCACATGCCCTGGGGGCTGTTGAAGCTGAAGAGTTGCGGCGTGGGGGGCTGGAAGCTCAGTCCGCACGCGTTGCAGGCGTAATCGGCGCTAAGCGCGATATCGCCGGGGATGGAGCCTTTTTTTGTGCGACGCAGCGTTGGGGTGGCGGCGTCTTCTTCCGGGTCAGAGCGCTCCGCTGCCGCATCGCGGCTAACGGGAGTTGGGGCGATGGCGATGTCTCGATCTTGGGCGATGATGAGGTTGCCGCTGGCGAGCTTCAGGCCGAGCTCGACGGCTTCGGCGAGGCGAGTGCGTACGGCGGGCCCGGCGACGAGCCGGTCGATTACCACTTCGATGTCGTGCCGCATCTGCCGGTCGAGCGACAGGTCGTCGCTGAGCAGCACCACGCGGCCGTCGACTCTCGCGCGGACGAAGCCTTGTTTTTGCAGATCCTCGAACAGGTCGCGGAACTCGCCCTTTTGGCGACGGACGATCGGAGCGAGGACCATGAATTTGGTCTTCGCGGGCAGGGCCTCGATGCGGGCGATGATCTGCTCACGCGACTGGGCGGTGATCACCTGGCCGCATTGGGGGCAGTGGCCCTGGCCTACGCGGGCGTAGAGGACCCGCAGGAAGTCGTAAATTTCGGTGATCGTGCCGACAGTCGACCGGGGGTTGTTGCCGGAGGACTTTTGGGAGATGGAGATCGAGGGCGACAGGCCGCTGATATGGTCGACGTCCGGCTTGGGCATTTGGCCCAAAAACTGCCGGGCGAAGGTGGACAGGCTTTCGACGTACCGCCGCTGGCCCTCGGCGAAGAGGGTGTCGAAGGCCAGCGAGCTTTTGCCGCTGCCGGAAACGCCGGTGAGGCAAATGAGCTGGTTGCGGGGGAGGGTGACGTCGACGCTGCGCAAGTTGTGTTCGCGCGCCGCTTTGATAATGATGTCGGAAGCTGGCATGCGGGACTGGGGACTGGGGGTTGGGGAGCAGCCCCGACCAAGCTTGGTCGGGGTTAACGCCGCGTCGCGGGCGGGACTGGACTGCGGCAAGGCGAATCCCACATTGTACGCCGCTACGTCAAGAATCCAACGGCGAAGATTTCTGCCGGCGCCATTAGGAGCAAGTGCGGCCATGTCGAACAACGCTGCGTCGCCCACGGGTTCCCTGCTGACGCTGGCACTTGGCGCCAGCATTGCGACGGCGGCGCTCGCGGCGGAGCCAGTTCCCTGCAAGCCGGAGGTGTGGGCCGAGGCGATTGCAGCGTTCGCGAAGCAGGACGAACAGGAGGCGCCGCCGGCGGACGGGGTGCTGTTCGTCGGCTCAAGCAGCATTCGGTTGTGGGACCTAAAAAAGTCGTTTCCCGACCTGCCGACGATCAACCGCGGTTTCGGCGGTTCGCAGATTTGTGATGCAACGCACTACGCGGATCAGCTCGTAGTGAAGCATCGGCCGCGGGTGGTGGTGTTCTACGCGGGGGACAACGACATCGCGGCAGGAAAATCGGCGGAACAGGTGCATCGCGATTTTCTGGCGTTCGTCGAGAAGGTGCGGAAGGCGCTGCCGGAAGTGCGAATTATATTCGTGTCGATCAAACCGAGCGTAGCGCGGTGGAAGCTGGCGGATGAGATTCGCAAGGCTAATGCGCTGATTCGCGAAGAAGCCAGCGATGAGAAAATGCTCGTCTTTGTGGACGTATGGGGCGAGATGCTGGGCGATGACGGCCTGCCTCGCAAGGAATTGCTGCGCGACGACGGGCTGCATCTGAGCGATGCGGGGTATGCGGTGTGGACGAAGCTGTTGCGGCCGCATTTGGAGAATACAGATAACCGCGAAGGCACGAAGGACACGAAGAAGGACAGCGAAAAGTGAAACCGCGAATTAACGCTGGTGAACGCAGATAAAATTGTTATTAGCGTTCATCTGCGTTTATCCGCGGTTTATTCTCTCCTTCTGGCTCTTCGTGTCCTTCGTGCCTTCGTGGTTTAATTGAACTTGCATGAGCGCCCCATTGCCTGACTATGAACTGATTGATTTTGGCGAGGGGCGGAAGCTGGAGCGGTTTGGGGATTGGGTGCTCGATCGGCCGGCGCCGGCGGCGGTGGGCGCGGGGCGCGCTAAGCCGCAAGCGTGGGGGGGGGCGACCGCGAAGTTCTTGGGGGAGCGGGCGGCGGATGGGGTGTGGGCGCCGTTGATGGAGCGGTGGACGAAGCGCACGATGGCCGTCGACGTTTTGCTTGGCGAGGGGCGGCGGTTTCGGTTGGAGTTGGAGCCGCTGCCGTCGGGGCAGGTGGGGGTGTTTCCGGAACAGGCGGGGATTTGGCGGTGGATCGATGAGCAGGTGGCGGCCTGGGGGCCGCCGCTAAATGCGTTGAATTTGTTTGCGTACACGGGGGGCAGTACGCTGGCGGCGCTGGCGGGGGGCGCAAGCGTGGTGCATGTGGATGCGGCGAAGGGGGTTGTTGGTCGGGCGCGGGGGAATGCTGACGCTTCCGGGCTCGGGGACGAGCCGGCTCGCTGGATTGTGGAGGACGCGATGACGTTCTGCCGGCGAGAGGTGAAACGCGGCAATCGCTACGATGCGATCGTGCTCGATCCGCCGACGTATGGGCATGGGCCCAACGGCGAGCCGTGGAACATCAAGCGCGACTTGCTGCCGCTGCTTAAACTGTGCGGCGAGTTGACCGAGCGGCGGCCGAAGTTTGTGCTGCTCACCTGTCACTCCCCGGGCATCGGGCCGGCGGAGTTGTCGGCGTATCTCAGCGAAGGCATCTTCGGCGCCTGCGGGCAGCCGCCGCGGACGGGGGCGCTGTTTCTGGAAACGGCTGCAGGGCTGCGGTTGCCGAGCGGGGCGTTTGCGCGGTGGCCGGGATAA
>JBGSYU010000723.1:0-2801 GCA_041750715.1 Lacipirellula sp. | reverse complement strand
CCAACGCGTAACCGTCGCCCAACGCCGCAGCCGCGACATCGCCTTGGGTGGCGAGCCCGTCGCGATCCATGGCATCGGCGACGAGGTCCGCGGGGATGTCGCGTTCGACCATTCCGCTCACGGCTTGCAGTTCCCACTTGGGCGGATTCGAGCGGACGATGGCCAGAGCGCCAGCGGGCAGCAGCGCTCGGGCCTCGGGCAGCACCTCATCCAGGAACGGCTTCAGAGCGTCGTGCTTGCCGGAGGCGGCGAGCAACAGCCGAAGCAGCGAGGTTTGTTCAGATTGATTGGCCATAGCGGTTGATCTAGCAGTCAATTCGGTCGTGTTGTCATCAGTTTATTCAATTATAACGCACTTAGTGAACTTAATGATACCATTTAGATTGCAATATAGCAAGGCAATCTGTTGTCAAAACGACTAATCGCCAGGGCAATGTCCTCTAATCCTCCCATAACGTTGCCCATTCACTCTTTAAGCGCGCAGTGGTATTCTGCGGCGATTAGCGGTGGCATTGAAGGGGTCGGGAGTCTTTCGCGACTGGCGGGTCTGCTCCGAGTTAAGAACACCCAGTCGCAAAAGACTCCCGACCCCTTCCCTTGGCGACACAAGAACTTATTCACCCGGCTAGGAGCTTTCATGGGGTTATTCGAGGGCAAAAAAGGTCTGATTACGGGCGTTTACAACGACAGGTCGATCGCCTGGGCCATCGCCGAGCGGATCATGAACGAAGGGGGCGTGTGCGGCTTTTCGTACATGCCGGATAAGGCCGACGACCCCCGGCAGAAGAACCTGGGTCGGCTCCAGAAGCTGACCGACGGCAACGCCCGGTCGAAATTCCTGGCGCCGATGGACGTGACCAGCGATGAACAGATCGCGGCGGTCATGAGCCGGGCGAAGGAAGAATTGGGGTCGCTCGATTTCCTGCTGCACTCGATCGCCTTCGCCCCGCCGGACGACCTGAAGGGCGACACCGTCGCGACCAGCCGCGAGGGATTCAAGCTGGCGATGGAGATTAGCGCCTACAGCATGATCGCGCTCACCAAGGCCGCGCGGAGCGTGCTGGCCGACGGGGCCAGCGTGCTGACTCTCACCTACTACGGCGGCGAGAAATGCGTTCCCGGCTACAACGTGATGGGCGTGTGCAAGGCGGCGCTGGATTCGGTGGTGAAATACCTCGCCTACGACCTGGGGCCGCGGGGCATCCGCGTGAACGCGTTGAGCGCGGGGCCGCTGCAGACGATTTCCGGCCGCGGGGCCGGGGTGGACCAGATGCTCGGGCTGTACGAGGCGATGGCCCCGTTGGGCCGGAACATCACGCATGAGGAAGCGGGCAAGAGCGGGGCGTTTTTGCTGTCGAACATGTCTTCGGGCATTACCGGCGAAATCCTGCACGTCGACGCGGGGTATAACGCGATGGGTTCGCCGGGGCGGATGTTGGAGAAGATTAAGGCGGCACAGGGCCAATGACGAATTCCCGAATGACGAATGACGAATGGTCCAAATTCGTCATTCGTCATTCGTCATTTGCAGCTATGCGGGTATCCACAAACGGTTGTCGCTAGCACTCTGGCACGCCTTTTCTTCTTAATCGCTCTTTCCCATTTTCTGGCGGTCTTGGTAAGTTCTGCAAACCTTGACGGGACATTAACCCCCGCTATCGTGAGTCAGTAGGCCCACGAATCGTCCCGTCAGTAAGCGAAAACTTGGGATCAAACACGTCGAGCACGCAGGATCGACGGAATCGGCCTGCCGTTTGCTCGGACGCCTGCAAGCCGTAGGCGTAGGCGCCGTCTCGATCGCACTTGAACGCGGTCGCGGCTGTTGGACAAGGATTGGTCCTCCCACCGTAAAGGAAGAGCATGGACGCTCAACTCGCTTGGGCCCGCCGCTGGGCTGTTCGCACCGTTTCGGCCCTTGTCGCCCTGTCGCTGTTGCCGCTGGCTGCACAGGCCGCGGGTTATCGCACGACGAATTTCACGGTCGCGGCGCCGACGCCGCAATTGGCGAAGGAGATTGGCGAGACGGCGGAGCATTGCCGCAAAGCGCTGGCCATCGAATGGCTGGGCCGGGAGCTACCCAACTGGACGAAGCCTTGCCCAATTAGCGCTCATGTCGCTCCGCACCTAGGGGCGGGCGGCGCGACAAGCTTTATCTTCGACAACGGCGAGGTGTTTGGCTGGGACATGAAGATTCAAGGCTCGCGCGAGCGGGTGTTGGATTCGGTGGTGCCGCATGAAGTGACGCACACCATTTTTGCGACGCACTTTCGCCAGCCGTTGCCACGGTGGGCTGATGAAGGGGCCTGCACGATGGTCGAGCATCACAGCGAGATCGCGAAGCAGGAGGGGATGCTGATTACGTTCCTGAAAACGCGGCAAGGCATACCGTTCAACGACATGTTTGCGATGACCGAATATCCCAGCAACGTGTTGCCGTTGTACGCTCAGGGGCATTCGCTAGCCCGGTATATGATCGCCCAGCGCGGCAAACGGGCGTTTATGACGTTCCTGGCCGACGGGATGCAAGACGGCAACTGGCCACGGGCCGTTCGCGAGCACTACGAGTACGAGCATTTGCTCGCGTTGCAGAATTCGTGGATGGATTGGATCAAGGCCGGTCGGCCGGCGATTCAACCTGTCGGCGCGGTGCTGTTAGCTTCGACTGAAACGCCAGTCCCGCGGCAGGCGACGGAGGTTCGCGGCGAGATGGGGGCGGGCATGGGGGAATTGGCGCGACAGGTTGAGCCCTCGCGCGCGGCGCGGGCGGCGGCGGGGGGCGCTAAGCTGCAAGCGGATAGGAG
>JBGSYU010000722.1:0-2501 GCA_041750715.1 Lacipirellula sp. | reverse complement strand
CACGCGATAGGCGCAGGGGAGGGAGGCGCTAATGAGAATAGCCGCATCCCGAATCGCCTGCTCGTCATGGCGTCTGCACCACGATCCGCGACTGGGCTTAGAAAGGACGACTCATGAAAGACACCCGTTGGCTCACTCTCCACTTGGCAGCAATCTGCTGCAGCTCCACCGTGGAGGCCGCCACGATCGACACGGTCCACATCGGCAATCCCGGCAACGCGGGGGACGTGCAATCGCAGGGCCCGTTCGGCGCGGTCGCGCCCAAATACCGCATCGGCCGCACGGAGGTCACCAACGCCCAGTACGCGGAGTTCCTCAACGGCGTCGATGCAGGTGGCGGCAACGGGCTTTCGCTCTACAACATCCAAATGTCGAGCGACGCCAACGGCGGGATTATTCTCAATAGCGGCGCCGCCAGCGGCTCGAAGTACGAGATCAAGCCGGGCCGCGACAATCATCCGGTGGTATACGTCTCGTGGTACGACTCGATCCGCTTCGCCAACTGGCTGCACAACGGCCAGGGGGGCGGCGACACGGAGAACGGCGCGTACACGCTCGGCACGTTGGGCGCCGGCGGCCCGGCATTCTGACTCTTCACCTCGCGGACTGTCTCAAAGAACAACGCCCGTTGCAATGTAAGGTCCACGATGCAGATACACCGGCCCCCTCGCCTCGTTTAGCAAGCATCGCCTGCACATCGCGGACGGTCTGGTCGGGCAGTTCGATTTGCATCTGGGAACCTCCCTTTTCAACGAGAATATCATTAGAACCGGCAAGGGTCAAAACTGATCGAGCAGGCTATATTCTAGCTTACCGCAACGCCGCCCCGAATTAACGCGTTCGACTGTCCGAGAACTGCCTAGCACGTCACAAGATTGAGATACCCCGAAATGGAGCAACATGAAACCGCCGCCCTCCCCTCCCCCGCGGAGCGTCCCGACGCCGACGTCGTGGTCTTCGACGGCGAGTGCGGCATCTGCACGGCCCAAGTCAAGAAGCTGCCGTTTTGGGACGCCCAGAAGCGGCTGTCGTACCTTTCGCTGCACGACCCTGAAGTGCAGCGGCGCTGGCCGGATGCGAGCCACGACCGGCTGATGCAGGAAATGCTGATCGTCGACCACCGGGGCAATCGACATTGGGGCCCGGAAGCGATTCGTTACCTCACCCGCCGACTGCGCCGCCTCTGGCTCGCCGCCCCGCTGGCCTACTTCCCCGGCAGCATGCTGCTTTGGCGACCGCTGTATCGCTGGGTGGCGCGCAATCGGTATCGCCTCAGCGGCGACCAGTGCGAAACCGGCGCCTGCAAATTGCACCGCTAGACACTGAGACGCTCGTCACTCGAACGTGTGTTCCGGCCCAGGAAAATTCTCGCTGCGCACATCGTCGCGATATTTGCGAACGGCATCGACGACCGTCGTCTTGAGATCCGCATACGCCTTCACAAACCGCGGCATGTACTCGCTGCTGAGCCCCAGCACGTCGTGCAGTACCAGCACCTGGCCGTCGCACGCCACGCCGGCGCCGATGCCGATCGTGGGGATCGACAGCATCTCGGTAATTCTCGCCGCCACGCCGGCGGGAATGCACTCCAGCACCATTGCAAAGGCGCCGGCATCGGCGGCCGCGCGCGCATCGTTCATCAGCGCCGCCTCGTCCCGTTGCACGCGATAGCCGCCCAGTTGATGCACATTCTGCGGCCGCAGCCCGCAGTGCGCCATCACCGGGATGCCGGCGGAGACCAGCGCCGCGATCGTATCGGCCTGATCGGCGCCCCCTTCGAGCTTCACCGCCTGACAGCGCGTCTCCTTGAGAATGCGGCCGGCGTTTTCAATCGCCTTGTGGGCGCCCAGGTGATAGCTGGGAAAGGGCATATCCACCACGACCAGCGCCCGCTCCACGGCGCGGCCGACCATCTCAGCATGGTAGATCAATTCATCGAGCGTCACGGGCAGCGTATTCTCGTGCCCCTGCACCACCATCGACATGCTGTCGCCCACGAGCACGCCCTCGACGCCGGCCTGATCGACTAACCGCGCGAACGGGTAGTCGTAGGCCGTGACCATCGAAATCTTCCCCGCGCCCTTGAGCGCGGTGAACTTCGGCACGGTCATCCGCTGCGAGCGGCGTGGGCTTTCCGGCGTGGGCTCGTTTTTCGCCATTAACTCAGGCTAATCCACGACAACGATCCGCGTCAACGTAAGGGTTTTCGCGGTAGTGTCCTGCGCAGGTGCTGAAGCCGCCAGATGGGACGGGACGGGTCATCGGTCACGGGGCGGTGCGATCACTTGGCTCACTTAGCCCCCGGTCAATGACCGGGGGCTAAATGGCGGATTGCCGGCCGGTTGGCGGTTCATTTCTGCGGCAGTATAATCGCCCGTTTGCCATTTCAAGGAGTATTCGCCGTGGCCATTCGCGTCGCCATCAACGGTTTCGGTCGCATCGGACGCCTGACGTTCCGAAACCTGCACGCCCGCTCGAAGGAATTCGAGGTCGTGGCCATC
>JBGSYU010000721.1:0-5597 GCA_041750715.1 Lacipirellula sp. | reverse complement strand
CGCCGGCGGGTGATGGAGCGAACTCCGGAGCGGCGAGCAATGGGTCGAGCAATGCGTGAAGGAGCCGCTGGCCGTCGTGGCCGACGGCGCTGAACACGGCGGCGGCGAGGTACAGTTCGGCGGGATTTTTGCGGATGATGTTGGCGAGCGCGGCGATGCGTTTGGGATCGTTTATTTCGCCGAGGGCGCAGGCCGTTTCGTAGCGGACGGCGAGCTGGGGGTCGTCGGCGAGATTGAGCAGCGCGCCTAGGAGCTTCGGCTCTGCGGAAGCTTTGCCCTCGCGCTTCGTTTCGCTAAGCCGGCGAGCGGCGAGGCGAATGGACTGAACGCGGATGCGCGGGTCCGGGTTGGCGAGGCCGCTGAGCAGCGTTTGAACGTCTAGATGGTTGAGGCTGGCGAGCAGATTCATCGCAAGCAGCCGCGCGGAGGTGCGCGCCGTCGAGTTGTACAGGGCGACCAGTTCGGGAACGGCGGCGGGTTCGTTCCGCTCGTACAGCAACCGGGCCGCGGTGGTGCGGTGCCATCCGTTGGGATGGGCGAGCATGGCCACCAGTTCCTTCACGTCTTTGGCGTCGCCGGGCATCGCGCGCGAGAGCAGCTCCTTCTCGCGCTCAGGCGTGGAATCGGCGCGGACGACGCGGTAGATTCGCCCGCGGTCGCGGCCGCTGGTCAGGTCGAGGTGCTTCTTGATGATCGGCGGCAGGCTGGCCGGGTGCTCGATCACTTCGCGGTACATGTCGAGGACGTAGAGGTTTCCGTCGGGGCCGTTGGCGAACTGCACGGGGCGGAACCAGGTGTCCCTCGACGCGATGAACTCGCGGCCCTCGGTGGCGCGACGGGCGGTAAGCGGGACGGCGTCGTTCTTGGGTTCGATGGTTTTGCGATGGATGAGATTGCTGCCGACGTCGCCGACGATGAGGTTGCCTTGGAACTCATCGGGCCACGCATCGCCGGTGTAGATCGTCACGCCGGTGGCGCTGGTGAAGTAACCGGCGGCCCGCCCGCCCCCTTCGACGACGCCGGGGACGATGCCCTTGGCCCGCAGGCGCGTGCGGATTTCACGCCATGGCTCGACCGGGCTGATGCGGAACACGTCGGACGCGGGGCCTTCGACGGCGATGCTCGCCAGCACGGCCGGCGGACGCATGTAGGGATTTCGCGACAGGTATTTGTCCTCCATCACGATCTGCTGGAGGTGGTCGCTGTTGTGGCAGGTGAACGCGTTGCCCCAGGGATCGAAGGTGAGACCGTGCTGGCTGGCGCCGCTGGTGGCTTCGACTTCCAGCGTGCGGGGGTCGAAGCTGAAGTTGCGACCGCGGAGCGTGAGCAGCTCGGCGTCGGGGGTTGCCGCAGCGACCTCGCCCCGTCGCAGTTCGGCGCCGCAGCGGCTCGTGGCGACGTGGATACGATTGTCGAGTCCCCAGCGGAACGAGTTCAACAGGCCCTGCACGTTGTCCAGGCCGAAGCCGGTGAAGACGGTGCGGCGAATTTCGGCGACGCCATCGCCGTCGGCGTCTTTAAAGTAGAGAATGTCGGGCGCGGCGCCGACGAAGATGCCGCCGTCGTAGCAGAGCACCGCGGTGGGCCAGGCGAGTCCTTCGACGAAGACGGTGCTTTCGTCGAACTGTCCGTCGCGATCGGCGTCCTTCAGCACGCGGATGCGGCCGAGCATGTCGCCCGAGTCTTCGCTGTAGCCGATCATTTCGACGACGTAGGCGTTGCCATGCGCGTCGAAGTCGATGGCGACGGGGTCGGTGACTAGCGGCTCGGCGACGGCGAGCTGGAGCTTGAAGCCGGGTTCGACTTCAAAGTCGTCGAGCGCCTTACCCGAAGGCACAGGCGCGAAGCGGGGCAGGTCCGTGGAGTAATCGCGCTCGATGGAGTCTTGTTCGTCCGGCTCGGCGGCGCGCACGGGGATTGAAAACGTCGCATCAGGCGGCAGCGAGCAAGCTGCAAGTATCGCGACGACCAAGCAGACAATTCGAAACCGCATCGTGTACTCCAACCTTTCAGCAGAACTAGCGAAAGATTGCAGTATAGCTTTCTCATGTCGCCGGTGGCGAGTTACCGACATCGAAGTTGCGAACGGATCGCGCACGTCGATACACTTTTCAGCGATACACTTTTTGCCCGCTTACTTCTTACTTCTGGAGGAGACGGGTAAGAGAACAGCAAATCCCTCGCGCAGGGTCATTCTGAGGTGCTCCGCAGAATCTAAACCCGTGTATGCCGGACCTTTGGGAGTATCTCAGGGCGACTGCTTCTGGATGTACGCGCTTTGCTACGACGGCGGCGGCAGGGGTATAATTGGGGCTTATGAATCGTACACTTCTTATTGCGGCGGCGTGGGGCGTTTGGCCGGCGATCGTGCATGCCGAGCCGGCGAAGCTCCAGTTCAATCGCGACGTGCGGCCGATTCTTAGCGAAAACTGCTTTGCCTGCCACGGGTTCGACGAAGCGGCGCGGGAGGCCGACTTGCGGCTCGATGTGGCCGAGTCGGCGCTGGACCAGCGCGACGGCGTGCCGGCGATTCTTGCGGGCGACCCGGAGGGCAGCGAAGCGTGGCGGCGGATCACCAGCGATGATGAATCGGAGGTGATGCCGCCGGTCGATTCGCACCGTGCGCTCACGGCGGAGCAGAAGGAGACGCTGCGGCGGTGGATCGCCGAGGGGGCGCCGTATGCGAAGCACTGGTCGTTCATTCCGCCGGTGAAGGCGGCGTTGCCGGAAGTGTCCGACTCAACGTGGGTGCGGAATGAGATTGACCGGTTCGTGCTGGCGCGACTCGATGCGGAAGGGCTCAAGCCATCGCCCGAGGCCGATCGACGCACGCTCATTCGGCGATTGTCGTTCGATCTGACGGGGTTGCCGCCGAGCGCGGCGGAGGTCGAGGCGTTCGTCGCCGACCAGTCGCCGGACGCCTACGAGCAGATCGTCGATCGCCTGCTCGCCAGCCCGCACTTTGGCGAGCGGATGGCGCTGGAGTGGCTCGACTCGGCCCGCTTCGCCGACACCAACGGCTTCTCGATCGACGGCGGACGGCACATGTGGCTGTGGCGAGATTGGGTGATCGACGCCTTCAATCGCAACTTGCCGTACGACAAGTTTCTCGTCGAGCAGTTGGCGGGCGATCTGCTGCCCGATCGGACCGAAGGGCAACTGATCGCCAGCGGTTTTCAGCGGAACAACATGGTGACGCACGAAGGCGGCACCATTCCCGAGGAGAATCTTACGAACTACAACGTCGACCGCGTGAAGACGCTCGGCGAAGCGATTCTCGGGCTGACCGTGGGTTGCGCTCAGTGCCACGATCACAAGTACGATCCGATCACGCAGCGAGACTACTATCGGCTGTACGCGTACTTCAACACGCTGGGCGACGCGGGTCACGGCGGCGACGGGGGGGTCAACGCAGCGCCATCGGTCGAAGCGAAAACGGTGCTGCCCGCCGATGAGCTGCCGGAGCTGGAAAAGCGTATCGCGGAGCTGCGTAACCAGCGCGACAACCCGGACGATGCGGCGGTCGAAGCGTGGGTGGCCCAGCAGCGGGTGGCGCTCGAGCGGCGCGGGCGCGACTTCGCGGCGCACCCGACGGAACTGTTGAAGGTGAGCACGCCCAATGCGGGTTCGGGGTTCGATATCGAGGACAAGCGGTTCGTGAAGATCGCCGGCGCGGGGAATTTGGTGGCATACGAAGTATCGATGCGGCTGCCGGCGACGGAGAAGCCGATCACAGGGCTTAGGATCGTGTTTCATCCCGACGCGGCGGCGCCGGGCGGGGGGTGGGGGTTTGGCATGTTGCCTGGGCCCGAACCTAGTTCGGGAGACAAGGGAACGTTCGTGCTCACTTCATTCTCGGCGAGCGCCGAGAGCGTGCCCGGCGATCAGGTGAATCTTAATCTGCTGCGCGACGTGCGGCGGGTGACGGCCAACTCATGGCGGGCCGACTATCGCCCCGACGGCGTGCGCGACACGGCCCTGAGCGGTTGGTCGCCGCGGATCGCGCACGAGGGGCCGGTGCATGTTACCGCGACGTTCGCCGAGCCAATCGACGCGGCGCAGGCGCCCTACCTCACCGCGCAACTCAACTTCGGCCAGGGCGGTCCGCTGGTGGCGGCGCGGTTTGAGTTCCTGGCGATCACGGGCGAGGACGATGGCAGCGAATTGCCGGAAGACGTCGCCAGGGTGTTGGGGTCTCCGTGGGGCGAGTGGAGTACGGCCGACTACCAACGGGTGCGCGAGTATGTTTCGGCGCATGCGGCGGCGACCGAACCGCTGCGGATTGAGCTAGCGAACCTGGAAGAGCGGAAGCGGGTGCTGACCGAGAAGTTCACCACGATGGTGATGAACGAATCGCCGCAGCCGCGGGAGACGTTTATTTTGGATCGCGGGAACTATGCCACGCCGACGGAGAAGGTGACGGCCGGCACGCCGGCGGTGCTGCCGCCGCCGCCGGAGGGGGCGCCGGCGAATCGGCTTGGACTTGCCCAGTGGATTGTGCAGCCGTCGCATCCGCTCACGGCGCGGGTGGCGGTGAATCGGTTCTGGCAGTCGCTGTTCGGCAAGGGGCTAGTGCGGACCGCGGCCGATTTTGGCAACACGGGGGCGTGGCCGACGCATCCGGAATTGCTCGATTGGCTGGCGGTCGATTTCGTCGAGAGCGGGTGGGATGTGAAGGCGATGGTCCGGAAGATCGTTTGTTCGGCGACGTATCGGCAGAGTTCGACTGTAGGCGAGTTTCTCCGAAACTCGCAGGGAGTTTCGGAGAAACTCCCCCACATGGATGACCCCGACAACCGGCTCTTAGCCCGCGGGCCGCGGTTTCGGCTTCCCGCGGAGTTTATTCGCGATGCGGCGCTGAAGACCAGCGGGCTGTTGGTCGAGCGTATCGGCGGGCCGAGCGTGAATCCGTATTCGCCGGGCGACCTGTGGCGAGAGATCAGCCACTACGGCAGCTCGCCGGCCACGTCGCAGGCGTTCATTCAGGATCATGGCGAGAAGCTGTATCGCCGGTCGCTCTACACCTATTGGAAGCGGACGGTTCCGCCGCCGAACATGGCGGCGTTCGATGCGCCCAATCGCGAGACATGCATCGTCGAGCGGCCGACGACGACCACGCCGTTGCAAGCCCTGGTGCTGCTGAACGACGCGCAGTTTGTGGAGGCGGCGCGGGTGTTCGCCGAGCGGATTGTGCGGCAGGAGGGTGACGATGGCGAGCGATTAGCTTGGGCCTTTGAGGAATGTTTGTCGCGGGCGCCGACGGAGCAGGAGTTGTTGGTGTTGGGCGGGGCGCTAAGCCGCGAGCGGCGGAAGTATGCCGGGGACGAGGCGGCGGCGCGGGCTTACCTGGCCAGCGGCGAGTCGCCGCGGGATGAGACGATTGCCTCGGCGGAACACGCGGCGTGGGCGCAGGTGGCGGCGCTGGTGATGAATTTGAGCGAAGCGGTAACGCGAAACTGACGCAATTAGCCCCCGGTCAGTGACCGGGGGTTCAATGGGGGATGAACGTTGTGACGTGGTTTGACGATTACCATCGCGGTTTGAATCGCCGGGCGTTCTTGGGGACGGCGGGGCGCGGGGTGGGGCAGGCGGCGCTG
>JBGSYU010000720.1:0-9512 GCA_041750715.1 Lacipirellula sp. | reverse complement strand
GACACCCACCTGCCCAACCAACTTGCGTAGAACCGATTGCGGTTAAGCTGCAGCCGGGTCTCGGGATCGCGTTCCCGGCCGGTGTAGAGGTGCGCGTTGCCGATGACGGTGCCCTGCGTCCCTTTAAGCGAAAAGTCGTCGTTGAGAAACCGCACTTCGCCGTACGGCGAGTAGGCGTACCGCTCGGCGACGCCGCCGCTGCTGTCGACCGCCGCGGTGATGTTGTAGTTGGCGTCCTGCAGGTAGTAGTAGTCGGCGTTGCCCGTCCCGGGGTCGGTATCCGCGTCGTAGCGGCTCAAGGCCAAGGCGTCGACGTAGTAGGGATGCCAGACGTATTGGTTAAGTGGATCGGCGTCTTCGGTCCCGCCCGTCTCCTTCCGTTCCTCCAGAATCTGCCACTGGTCGTTGTAATAGTAGTGAATCCGATGATCGAGGGCGCCGCCGCTGGTATAAACGCTCCGCACGATCCGCCGGTTCCGCCCGTCGTACTCGCTCTGCTGCACGACGTTCGACCCGGCCTTCACCTCGACCAGCCGATTCCAGGCGTCGTACTTCAGCGCGTAGGAAGCGGTCGGCGCCGCCGGCTGCGGCATCGTCGTCATGTTGCCCGCGGCGTCGTGCTGCGGGGTGGCCAGCGGACCGGTGATGACGACGGACAGTTCATTCGCCAAGCTGTAGCCGCAAATCCGCGTAACGTCCCAGTTCGATCCCGTGTCGGTGTCCCGCTCTTTAAAAGTCCCCCAGTTCCCCAGTTGCTCCAGCGTCCAGTCCTGCTCGAACTGCCGGCTGGTGATCGAGCCGCCGCTAAGGGTCCCCGTCTGGGCGTTCTTCAGCCGCATCAAGGCGTCGTAAGCGTACAGCTGATCCTTATCGTTCGTCCCGTAGAGCGTATTGGGAATATCCCGGCTCAGCCGATTCCCGGCGTAGTCGTACTGGTAGTCGAACTGGTCGCGGACCGTCCCCGACGCGGTGACCCACTTCTGGCTCGCAATTCGCCCGAACCGGTCGAACCCTTCGTAGTCCGCCCCGTCGTCCTGGTTATAGTCCAGGCTCAAGTTCGGACTGAAAGCCGCGTAGCTGCTTCGCACCAGCCGATCCTCGCCGCTGTAGGCGTAGCCGGTACGCTGCGTCCCGGTGGAACTGGTCGACCGCAGCTCCTTCACCCGGCTGAGCCGATCGTTCACGTCGGTCGTCGAGCCGGTGCCGCCATAGCCGAGGTACGAGACGTAGCGGGTCGCCGGGCCGGGGTACGTGACCGTCTCCAGCCGCAGGCCGTCGGCGTACACGCTTGAGACGACATCGGCGTCGTAGGCGTAGTCGACGCTGCGGTGGGCGGCGCCGGATCCCACCGCGTCCGTATGGTCTTGGTCGGTCGTCGTCACCAGGCCCAGGCTACCGTAGGCGTGCTTCACCTCGTTGAGGACCGTCGTCGTGCCGGCGGCGTCGGCGTAGGAAGTGGTCTTTTCCAGGCGGCCCAGCGAGTCATAGCTTCGCCTGATCGACAGCACGGCGCCGTCAATACCCGTGCCGAGCTGCGTGATTTTATCCAGTTCGAGCTGGCGACGATTGTTGTACATGAACTCGTGAATCGTGCGGTCCGTTCCGCTACTCCCCTGACCATAGCGTTTCTTCGGAAGCCGGTCGAGAAAATACTCCGTCGTCACCTGGTCAGTTCCGCTGGCGGTCGTGTCGCTGGAGTCGGGATAGATGGCGTTGGTCGCCAGATCGGCGTGGATGGTGTCTTCGTAGAGATAGACGGTAGTCTGTGCGTTGCCGCTGGCGCCATTGTAAGCGATGAGCTTGGCGATTTCCCCCGAGCCGATGTACTCCCACTTGGTGACGCGATCTTCGTCACTGCTGGTTCCGCCGCCGATGCCTGTGGTCGGCGGCGTGAAGTTGACGTAATTCTCCGCTACGTAGGTCGGGCGGCCGAGGTCGTCGTAGAACGTCTTGGTAGCGACGCGGGTAGTGTCGCCCCCGTTCTTACGGACGCCCGTCGTGACTATCTCGGGCCGGCCCGATAGGCTGTCGTAACTATATTTCGTCAGCAGGACGTAGCCGTCGGAGACTGTCCCGCTCGTCCAGCCCGGTTCGCTCGGCCGGGCGATGGCCGCCGTGTACTGCCACGTCGAGGGCGAGGAAGTGCCATCGCCGCTGCCGTAGTCGGCGATGGTCGCGAGGCGGTCGGCCGCGTCATACCAATGGAACAGCGAACGCCGGACGTAGTCGGTGTCGCCGGTGAGATCAATGCCGTTGCTGTCGTCGTGGTGGTTCTCGAAATGGTGCTTCTCGACGGAGTTACCGCTGGCGTCGAAAACCGTATGAGAGATCGCAATTACCAGGTCATCGCCGCCGTCCATCACGTCGCCGCCGGCGCCTGAGACCTTGGGCTTCGGTTCGGGCGCACGATAGCTGAACTTCCCACTGGAGTACTTCGTGGCTTCAAGCTCCAGGACGGTGCGATTTTGGTACTGACGACCGGCGCCGTCATAGGCGTATTCCGTGTGGGCCGAATACTTGTCGCCAGTGGCCACGAGTTGGCCGTTTCGATCGTAGTAATTATTGACTTCGAGATGGTTGGTCGCCTGCGTCCCCGGAAATCGCTCGGTGCGAAACACGCGATCGAGGACATCGTAGCTAGTCTTGGTCCACTCGTTGCGGCCCGTGCCATTGGTCGCTAGATAAGCGGCGTAGCCGTCGCCTGTGAGGACGCTGGACCAAGTGACGGCAGAGGAGTATTGGGCGGCGCCCGTCGTGCGACCTATCCAATCGACGTCGTGGACCGCGTAAGGACTAACGGCGGAGCCGCCGTTGTTCGACTCCATTCCTCGTAAATGACCGCGGTAGGTTCGCTTGTACGCCCTTTCAACGTAGTCGTTGGTCCCAGTTCCATAATAGGTTCGGCTGTTGGTGACGTGGCCGTCGCCGACGCCCCCGCTGTCGTAGACGGTCGAGACGATTTGCTGGACGCCGGTCAGCGTGAGCGTCCCCAGAGTGCTGTTGGCGCCCGTGTTGACGCCCGACGACCCGGCGTCGCGCTTGGTGCTCGTTACCCGGTCGAGGAAGTCATAGTCCGTTTGCGCAATCTGATGGACCGCGGCGGTCGAGGATTCGACTGTCGTCGTTCGACGGCCGTAGACGTCGTAAGCGTAAGCTGTGACGTAGTAATCTGTGATGTGACTGCCATCGCCGCTATCGGGAACTACATGGTAACGCAGCGCCTTCACCATTTGGCCGTTCGCCGGGTTGTCGAAGTACCGGGTCCAGGAGACGTAGTCGCTCCTGGCTGGGGTCGCGGTGAGACCTGTCGGCTCGCTGGCGGTGGTGGAGACGCTCGCCGAGTCGCCGCGAATTGAGTACGACTCGGCAAGCCCGCCGCCGTTGTCGACGATCGTCGCCTCGATCGGCAGTAGCGAGTCGGTGGCGGACGAGTCCCAGTAGGGGAACCGCAGCATGCGGTTGTTTTGGTAGGTCACGTAGTGCAAACGATTGTTCGGGTCGGTCGTCTTGTAGAGCCGTCCCTGATTGTCGTGCTGGCGGGTCGTGACTAGCGACAGCGGCGGAAACTCAGTCGCGCTCGGACCGCGGGCGGGCTGGTTCGTGGCGGCCCCGAACTCTGAGACGTCCAGCCAGTGCGCCGACGTCGCGGGAATGAAGCTCGTTGGCCCTGGATTCACATCGACGGCCGTGTAGGCCTGCTGACCCGAATCGGGGTCGTAGCTGTAGTAGTTAACGTACCCTTCGCCGTCCTTCGTCCAGCGGAGCCGCCCCGCCTGGTCGAAGTACCTCGTGGTCGACGTCGCGACGTTCGACCCGTTTTCAGCGAGCGGTACAGCCGTGAGGGTCTCGGTGATCGTCATGCGACGCCTGAAGTCTGTGACGCCGTCCCAATAGATGTAGCTATAGGTCGTGGCGATTCCCAGAGACCGGTTGGTTATCTGCGTGGGATACGCATACGTGATTTTCACTTCCCAAGCGGCTTCGCTCGTGCCGTTGCCGTAGTCGGTGGCCGAGACGTAATACTCCGTGCCGCCCGGCCCCATTTTCACCAACTCGCTGGTCGGCCAGCCTTCATTGTTGTACGTGTACCGGTGGATAAGGCCGCTATCCAGGGAATCGGTCCAGGTCGTGCCGTTGTAAGGATTGAGGAACGTCTTTAGGGAACTGGTGGAGTTGACCGACGTGTGGGCCGATGGCGCCCGCCGCTCCGATATTCGCCGATCGTTGCGCAGCTTTTGGGAGGTGCACCAGATACTGCCGCTGCTGGGCGTCTGTAGCGTCGCCTTTCGCAACAGATATCCGCCGTCGCTCAGGCCGAACACATTCCTTCTCAGCAGCGTCGAGCCGTTCTTCACGTCCTCGACGACGATCCAACGGACAATATTGAGATGCCCGTCTGCGGTGGGATTGGTCTGAAGGTCGGTCGCGTTGAACTGGTCAACGTGCGTGCCCTTGATGTAGTGATACTCCAGCGTGACCCCGGCGCTAGTGCCGCCGCAACAGCTTGACTGCCCTCCCTGGACGGTCTCGCTTTTGACGAAGCCGGTTTCGTTAAGGCTTGCTCCGGCGTAACCAGAGTAGTCCGAATCGTAGGTCGTCTCATCTGCTGTGTGGTAGGTGAACGATCGAGTCGCCACGTCGTGAATTTGCGATAGACTACTGTCGGCGTAAGAGTCAGCCTTCGCCAACAGGTCCGCGGGGCTATTGATCCCGCTGTAGGCGTCGATGATCCGCTGGATGGCCTCGCTCTCGAAGACGCTCTTGAGCTTGCCGTCCGAGTGGTAGCGATACTGGGTGTACCGCTCGATCCAGGCGCCGTCGGTCCCCTTGCGACGGACCCTGACTTGCACCAGGTCGTCGTCGGCGCCGCAGTCTGCATGTGTATTGGCCGTGGCGCCGTAGGTATAGTCTACCTCCATGTAATAAGACCCGCCGCCCACGCGAATCCAATCGAGCGCCCAGCTCGACCCCGAGATGTATTGGAACGTGATCGCCGCATCCTGCCCCTGAGCGGTGGTGATTGTAGTGAGCCGACCGTAGCCGTCGTAGTCGTAAACCTGACCGGTCTTTGAGGCGGCTTCCCACGCGCGGGTGGTGCGCCGCTGGACCCGTCCGCTCTTGCTTCCCTGACTGAAATTGTGAAAGTAAGTTCGCTCCCCCGTGTAGATGTCAGTCAGCTTCAGGTAGGTTCCATCGGCGACGAGCTCTAAACTGCTGCCTGGCATCGCCTGATAGGCGCCGCTGACGTATTTGAACGTCCGCTTGGAGGAGGCGCTGGTGAGCAGGTAGAGGTCCCCGCCGCCGCCGCTCACCTGCATCAATCGCACGTCGTCGTTGCCGCTGATCCAATTGCGCCCTAAGTGGGTGATGGCAGCACCGGTGATCCGACTGTTGTACGAGCGCGTTTGAGTCCAGCCGAGGTCCGGGATTGGGCCAGGCAGCGCGAGATCCGTCGCCGTTTCATTGACGGCGCCGGTATAAAACACAACCGGCTGTCCACCCTGCTGCGGACATGTCTCTCCCGGAGGCCCGCCGCCAGGCGGTTTCGGGCAGGAGCCACCGCCACCCCCACCCCCGCCGCCGCCACCCCCACCGCCGTCGCAAGGAGGTGGGCCGCCAGGATCTGGTCCTCCCCCGGGATCGCCCGGCGGTCCCGGCGATGGAGGGGGACCACCGGTCGCCCAGACCGGAGTGAGAACAGATGCAGGCATCATAAGCCACGCCGCAACGGCGACGAGGACAGTCGACCGCAGTACAAATGACCGCAGCTGTATGGAGTGACCAATCATGTGTTTGAAAAGCGTCAAAATGAACTAGCGGGTGGAGTGGGATGGTGGAACGATCGAACGATTACTGCTACGGCGCCGACGCCGTAGTTTCTAACAGCTGCTGGTAGTAGATTTCCGCTTGCTCGTTCTTCGCTTTTTTAGCCGTCTCGAAGCGCTCCTGCAGCTCGCCCTGGTGCCGCGCCAAAGCTAGCGACTCCCGTTCCGTGCGGTCGTCGTCGGCTTGCTGCGCAACCTGCGACAGCTCCTCTTCCCAACGAGCAAGCGCGCCTTGTGATTCGATCCCGGAACATTGCTCCTTCGCATCGGCGAGCAATTCGGCGACGGCCTCGCGCTGGTTGGCCGCCCCGGCCCGCGTTAGTCGCTCCTTGTAGAGACGCAGCCTAACCGGCTCTCTCTGAGCCGTGCGACTCGCCTCGTCCAACCAGCGCGAACCGGCGTGGTGGCGTTCGGGCAGCATTCCGTAGCGCTGGGGCGGGTCGCCGCGAATTTCTTCGGCCTGGGCTCGCGCTAAAAGCCAGTCGACCCGTTCATCGCCCGTCAGCGACTCCTCCGCTAACCGGGCGTCAAGATCTACAATCCAATTCTCTAATTGGCCCAGGCAGGCGTGCGCGTAGGCGAGCGTGTATGCGACCGGTAAACAGCAGCGACCATCAGAATACGTTAAGTAATCATCCTCCAACGTTGCCATTCCTGGCGAGTAGTCGAAGGCGAAGTGTTGTCCCAGCGCCTCAAAAGTCCGCCGATTGGCCGCATAAAAATCTGTAGCAAATGTCGGCTCCCAAACTCCCTGCAATTGCATCCAGCTTCCCGCCATGTCCGTCGCTTCCACGTCGGCGCCAGGGTGAAAGATTTGGTAGATCTCCTTCATTTGGACGCCTGAAAGACTGGCGAGTAACTCTGGGTGCTCGACGATCGCTTGCAGCAAGGCGGCGCGCTGAGCCGAAGTCATCGATTCGGCCGGACCCGCCCAGCCGAGGAGAGTCGGGTCGTCCAAATGGGCCAACCGCTCTGTCAAAAACGCCTCCGAAGCGTAGCGCGCCGACAATTCGTCGATGAGCCGTTGTCGATATTCGACGTTGCGCGGAAGAATCGTGTCGCCGGTTGTCCATAAAAAGTCGATTTGACGGTCGATCCGCGGTTCGACCTGTATTGCCTCTCCTTCAACTGGCGAATAACGGTACTCCGCCAACAGTCCCGGCGGATCGCCTGCTCCTTCGGGCGGCGCGAAGGCGTCGGCGGATATTAACTTCCGTTCGGAATTGGGCCCTTTCCAATGGACTTGGATTGAAGGGGCATGTGCATAGACAATTGCGTCTCCGGAGTGCTCGTAGTTGAAACCGACTTCAATCGTGGCGTTCTGACCCTCTACGAGGGCGATCGGCGCTACGAGCGACGGCTGGGCGCTGTCGGCCGCCAGCTGACCGTCTATCCGCACTTGCGCCGACGACTTCAAATGCAGAGTAGGGACCCGCACGTCTATGGCCGGAGAACCAAGCGAAAACGTGTACTGTCCATTGCGAGGAGGCTGAATCGACCCGGTCCATCTGGCCGAAAATCCTCGATTCTTCGACGCAGCCGAGGCCGTCAGTTTGCCTAAACACCATTCTAGGTCAACGACTGAAACCTGGGAGAGCTGGCGCGCATCGAGCCACTCTCGAATCGCCTGGTCGCTTTGCTCTTGGCCGCCGACGATCCATTCATTGATCTGAAAGCGTCGTTTTAGGTCGTCGCCGCTGATCTGAGCCGCCGAGGGACGGCCGGCCAACTGCTGACGTAACGCCGCCTGCTCGTCCGGCGTCAGAGCTGACCATCCCCAGTCGATGAGGTAGGAGACTTCTTCTTCCAATGCCGTCACCGCCACATCTGTTTCCCGTAACCGACGAGCGGTCTCCGCATCGATCGCTGCATAACAGCGGGCACGAAGCGCACCAACGCTTTCATTTGGCGCCAGCAGGTACCGTTCAATCAGTTGCGCATTAGCTGCGTCGAGAATTGAATTTCCAGCGACGATGAAGTCACTCAGCGCTAGACCCTGCCACGCCGCTGCCGCCGCATCCAATTCGACGGGAGTCGACGCCTGCTGAGCGCGCGCCGGCGACGGACTCCCCCAAATCATCGCATTGACCAAGAGCAGGCAAACGATGCGTAAGCGTTTCATCGGAGGTCATCCCACGAGTTAAGATGTGTTGAGAGCGACTTGCGTTGTTGCGTCGACGAAGTCAGGTGGGCGGCGCGCAGTGGCCCGCTAGCCCGCCACGGTCGGAATGGTTGCTGCTACAGATCGCCAGACTCGCCGATTCAAGCGTTCCTAGACTAGAATTGGCTGCATTAGAAACTAGATACCGCGGCCAGTTTTCGACGAACGGTTGCCGCCGCCATGAGCGCGGCTGAAGCCTGCGCTTGGCAGGGAAACTCCATCCATGCGCCAAAGATTCCTAAAATCACGCCCGCAAAGAATAGAAACGTGAAGTACAAACGGCAGTTAAAACGTTAAGTTCCTACGATCGAAAGTTTATCCATACCGCACTACGAAAGTCACTTACTCAGAACTGGCTAACGTGACGTTCTTAAAACGTCTGCGTATCGCGCTAATGCGCCGCCCAATCACAATGAACACAGTGACATAGCCCCCAATGAGCCGTTGAAAGAAGAACGGTGTTCCAATTCACTAGGGTCAACCTATTAACCTTTCTGCGTCAAGATTATGAGTGCAGTGCGACTTTTTAGACGGATGAACGTAATGTATCGCCGAATGATTGCGCGTCAACTAGTTTCTTGGAAATATTTATTGAACGTGTTGCACTGTGGAGTTTGTCCAAGCGAGAGCTCACCGCGTGTTGGTGGCACGACAGTGCGACTTGCTCGGCTGCGAAGTCGCCTCGGGAGTCTGAGTGATTCCGACGGCCGACGAGAGAATCGCAGCGACGGCTAAGCTTCAACGAAACGCGATGCTTCAGGGGAAGCGCCCATCGTCTTGCTCCCACCTGCGCAATGAGACTGCCTGCCCCCGCGTCAAACAGCGAGCTGCGACGTCGGCGGACCGCGTCGAACTCGCCGTCGCCGAGGCGACGTCTGATTGCAGAATTCCACGTGTCCTTGCTTTCAAGAATCCTTGAGTCGGCCGCCTCTAGTACAACATCTTCCTTGAACGAAACGGCGAGGCGAGCTGCTTACAAGTGCAATCTAACGGCGATCAATGCGCTGCCAAGCAATTAAGAATCAGATTTGTTGAGATTGGGTGCGCTGCGCGGCAGACGCAAGCATCAGTGGAAAGCGCGAAGTCGAGCTTGGCCTAGTCCGCCGCCCGCAACCTGAGGGCGAGCGGCGGCGATCCATACGCGTGCGTGAAAATAAACCCAACGCGGCGCATCACAATCTAAATAGCTCCGCGAAAGCCGACCGTCCAACTCAAAGGGATTGATTGCTCGGGCAGACTGTCATATGCGGGCACAGTCGCTCCGTAAATGACTTCAACCGCCCTGCGTATCGGCGACAAGCTGCATGCGCGCTTAAGCTACCACGGCCCGTCGCCGCGTCAAGAAGATCGTTTTCAAAGCCGAATAAGTTTTTCGGGCTCATTGCTCGCATTCATCGAGCACGTTTTCATCGTCGACCGCCGCTTCAGAAATCGCGGCGGAAACTAAAGGGCAGAAGACGTGCGTTGACGTCGCCTGATAGCATTGGAGCGTTTCCCCCAATTCCCACGACATTTCCCCGACGTTT
>JBGSYU010000719.1:0-2767 GCA_041750715.1 Lacipirellula sp. | reverse complement strand
CGCCAGCGCGCCGCCCACTTCCACCCGCTGGGCGGCTTCGTTCGTCGGCATTTCAAACGCCCGATCCGCCAGCTTGGCGGCGGCGGCGGCGTCGCCGGCCTTCTGGCGGGCCGCGGCCAAGTAATACAACAACGTGCGGTCGCCGTAAATCAGATCGTGGCGCTGCTCCTCGATTTGCTTCAGCACGTCCCACCGCTGGTGATCGATGACCCACCGCATCGCCCATGCGAGGTTGGCCGACATTTGCTCCGCATCGTTCTTCGCGCCCCACAGATCGACCATCCGCATCAGCGATGCGGTCGTTTCGTCGAGCAACGTTAGCTCATGGCACATTTCCAAACGCCGCTTCATCAGCGCGTACACGACGTCGAAGCTCGTGTCGGGCGACTCCTCTCGCAACAACAAAGCTTCCGCTTCCAAGGCCGCGTTCCAGTCGGCAAGCGTCGCTGCTCGCCCGGCGTGCTCGCGCAGCCAGAGCGCAATCCAAACGGTGGGCGGCCGGTCGCTCGAGCCGAGCTCACGCAGGCAAGCCTCTGAGAGGGACGGCGTTCCGTCGGCCGGGCGCTGCCGTTTAAGAATCGCCAGGGCCGCTCGCCGCGACACTTGCGGCGACGGTTCCATCCGTGCAATGCGGCACAGCGCCGGCAGCCCTTCGCCGTCCTCGAGCTCCGCCAATCGGATGATCCGCTTGCTTCGGTCTTCTTCGGCAAGGTCGCCGTAGCGAGCCAGGACTCGCCGAACTTCGGCCGAATCGTCAGGCCGAATCCAGTCGACCCGCATCCGCTGCACGATGTAACGGGCCCGCTCGGCCACTTCGAGGTCCGCACTCTCCTCCGCCAGCTTAAGCTGATCGAAGGCATTGGGCCCCAGGCGAATCAGATTCTCCTCCGCCCGCCGGCGAACGGCATACTGCTCATCGCCCAATTGTCCAATGAGCGACAGCACCGTTTCTTGGCCATCGCTCCGATCGGCGGCCGCGCCGGCGCTTCGCGTTTTCGCGGGAGCCGATTCCCGGGCCGCGTCAACGCGCGACGCCGCCATTGTCAAGAGTAATCCGACGGCGACTAGCCAGACGCGGTTCATGGTAATCCCCCTCCTTTGAAGGGAGGGGACAGCGGAGGGATGACGGCGCCCGAAGACCAGCTTCACCACTTGTACGGTTTTCGAAGGGAATGAAGCCCGCGCCCAGCCTTTCTCTTTGAGGGGAGAGGAGATCAGCCCATTCTACCGCTCGGCTTCCATTTGTTCGATGTACCTGCGTAAACGCTCCAATTCGTCGGAGACGTTGCGAAACTTCAGCATGTTTTCCACGCGCTTGACCAGCGACATTTTGTCCACCGGCTTCGAAAGAAAGTCGTCGGTGCCGGCATCGACCGCCCGCTCCATATCGCCGTGTTCGTTGAGCGCGGTGACCATGAGGATCATGATCTGCTTGGTGGCCGGGTTGCTCTTAATTTTCTGGCACACCTCGAATCCGCTCAGCTTCGGCATCATGACGTCGAGCAGGATGAGATCGGGATGAAAGGACGCCGCCTTGTCGAGCGTGTCCTGCCCATCGACGGCGACGGCGGTCTCTACGTCCATGTCGGCGAGGTACGCCTCGAGCAGTTCGACGTTGGCCTCGTTGTCGTCGGCGATCAGCACGCGGTCGCGAGTCGGTTTGGTCATGGCAGTTGTTCTGAATGCTTTTTGACCACGAAACACACGAAACATACGAAAAGTGTTAATCTCAGCATGAGAGTGGAGCGACCTGCAGCGGGGCAGATAATTTGATCGCGGAACGATACGGCGCGGGCCTCTAAAAAGTCATCCACCGCCTTCTTTGGTTCTCTTCAGTTACTTTCGTGTATTTCGTGTGTTTCGTGGTTAGGAATTAATGAGCCGCCTCAGTCATCGCGTCCGTCGGCGCCGGGAAGTCGACGCACAGCTCTCGAACCTGCGCGCGTATCCGTTCATGCACGCGGCCCTCATCGCTGGCCCGCAGCGCTTCGAGCATCCACGCGCCGATGGTGCGCATCTCCGCGACGCCCATCCCACGGGTCGTCAGCGCCGGCGTCCCCACGCGAATGCCCGAGGGGTCCATCGGCTTTCGCGTGTCGTAGGGAATCATGTTCTTGTTCACCGTCATTCCAGACGCCTCCAGCGCCGCCTCCGCCTGCTTGCCGCCGATGCCCAGCGGCGTCACGTCGACCAGCATGAGATGGTTGTCGGTGCCGCCGCTCACCAGCTTCAGTCCGCCGGCCAGCAGCACTTCCGCCAGCGCCTTCGCGTTGTCGATGATTTGCCGGGCGTACACCTTGAACTGCGGCTGCAGCGCTTCGCCGAAGCAGACCGCCTTGCCGGCGATGACGTGCATCAGCGGCCCGCCTTGAATGCCTGGGAACACCCGGCTGTTCACCGTCTTTCCGAACTCTTCGCGGCACAAACACAAGCCGGCCCGCGGGCCGCGGAGCGTCTTGTGCGTCGTCGTGGTGACAAAGTCGGCGACCGGCACCGGATTGTCGTGCAGGCCCGCTGCCACCAACCCGGCGTAGTGAGCCATGTCGACCATCAGCTTGGCGCCCACTTCGCGCGCGATGTCCGCAAACTTTGCGTGCGGGATTTCCCGCGGATACGCGCTGGCGCCGGCGACGATCATCTTGGGCTTGTGCTCGCGGGCCAGCCGCGCGATCTGGTCGAAGTCGAGCCGGTGATCCTCCTTCCGCACGCCGTAGCTGACGAAGTGGTAGAGCATGCCGGAGATGTTCAGCCGCATGCCGTGCGTGAG
>JBGSYU010000718.1:0-1718 GCA_041750715.1 Lacipirellula sp. | reverse complement strand
AGCGAACCTTCGCCGGCGTCGGCCAGGTTCACGACGGTGAAGGTGGCGGGGACCGAGCGGTCCTCCAGAGCTTCGAGGAGCAGTCGGGTGCGTCGCTTCATGGGAAAGTTCCTTTCGGGTGTGGCCTGCGGTACCATGAGGCGGCCCATCTCGGCGCGCAGACCGAGCGCCGGGGCGGTGCCGGGCCGGTAGGGGCTTGCTTGGCGGTAAGGACCCCACCGGCCGCTTGCTTCGTCAGGCGAATCGTCGCCTGGCCTATTTTTGTTTCGCCTCCAATTCGGCGATCAGCTTCTTGAAGTCGTCGCGGTCGCGCAACACGTCGAGATCTGAATCCTCTTTCACGTGCCTGGCGTTTCTGTACCCTGCGTCGACCGCCTTACGGAGCCATTGCATCGCGCGGTCGGCTTCCACGGCGGCGTGTTTTGCTGCGTCCTGCCCGCCCGCGTCACGAACCACTGCGGCGACGACGGCGCGGAAATAGGCGACGGCGTACAATCCAGCCGGGTCCTTGAAATCGAGTCGTTCGAGGTGCTCGGCGGTCGCCCGGACGCCGGCCGCGTCCTTTTTCTTCGCGAAGTGACGCAATCGAAGATCGAGCAGATTGACGATGACGGCCGATTCAATCGACTTGCCAGCCATCGTGCGGATGGCGTCGTCGATCAAGGCGACCGCTTCCGCATCCCGGCCGCCGTCGATAAACATCCTCGCCCCGTCGAGCGCAGTTGACAATGCGGACGGATCCCCACTTGAAAGTCGTCGCCGAACGAACGCGATCGCTTCGTCGCGCATTCTCTTGGCGTCAGCCGGTCGGGCGACGGCGTCATAACTTTCCGCCAGAGCGCACATGGTCTTGAGCGTGTAGTCGTCGTGGGGGATTTTCGCCTTCATGAGCGCCAGGACCTCTTCGCGGAGTTTGAGCGCTTCGTGGTGGTCGCTGAGGTTTTGGTAGCCGTAGGCGACGTTGGCCATGGCGCCGAGCGTCTCCGCGTGGTGCGGGCCGAGCGACTGCCTCCGAAGCTCCAGCATTTCTTGGCGAAGCTTGAGCGCTTGGTCAAAGCGCCGGACCGAGTCGTAGTTGTGAATCAACGCCCACATGATTTCCAATGTGCCCTGATGGGCCGGTCCAAAGAGCTCTTTGAAAAGCGATAATTGTTGCTCGCGCAGCTTGACGACTTCAGCGTGGCGGCCGAGCGTGTTGAGGGCGTTCGCTTTGCCTCCGACGCTGTTTGCCAAGAATTCCTTCGCCTGGTTCAACCGCGGTTCCTTCGCCAGCACCGCTTCGAGCCGGGCGATCGCCTTGTCGAACCAATCAAGGGCGACTTCCGGCTGTCCAGATTCCAGCTTCAACGCTCCGAGATTGCAGTACATCCCGCCGAGGCTGTGGTTGCGATCTGGATTGTCTGGGGATTCCTTGGCGAACTTTTCGTGGATTTCCAGCGACTTGCGAAAAGCCGCTTCGGCTTCACCGAACTTCCGCAGATTCGTGAGTGCATTGCCCAGGGACATAAGACTTTCTGCGACCCGCTGGCGGTACTCCGGCAGCTTGGGGAACTGGTCGGCGAGTCCCTGACGAATACCGAGCGCCCGTCGAAACGCCGCTTCCGACTCCTGGTGTTTCCTCAGCTGGTCGAACACGATTCCTTGTTCGTTGAGGCAGGTGGCAAGAGCACTGCGGACGGCCGGACTCGTGGGATATCGACCGGAGAGTTTTTCTTGCA
>JBGSYU010000717.1:0-1500 GCA_041750715.1 Lacipirellula sp. | reverse complement strand
GGCCCTCCAGCAAAGCCGACTGATTTCCGCGACCGACGCCGCCACGCTGCGTGCGGCGCAGGCGACCGACCACCTCCCCTGGACGATGCGAATGCTCGCCGACCGCACCCTGCGGCGGTTCGCCTTCCGCTGGGCGGTCGTGCAGCACGTGGCGTTTACGGCTACGATCTTGGTATTGGGGTTCTTGGTGTTTCTGTTCGCCGTGGCGATGTTCGTCCCGCTGACGACGATGATCGAGACTCTATCCGTTTAACGCAATGAACCGTCCCGCCTTCCCTGCGATCTCGCTCCGGCGTTCGCGCCGTCGCGGCTTTACGTTTATCGAAGTCGCCGTCGCCACGGCGATGCTCGCCGTACTGCTGGCGATGGTCGGGCAACTGGTCGTGCTGGTCGCACGGCACGCGCGGGTCGCCGAAGAGCATGCCACGGCGCTGCAAATCGTGGAGAATTGCGTCGAAGAAATTACCAATTTGCCCTGGGATCGCATCAATGAAACCAGAATCGCTTCGATGAAGTTCCCTCAGAGCGTTCGAGAACGCTGGCCGCAGGCAATGCTCACCGGCAGCGTCGATTCGACTTCCGACCCCGTCGAAGCCAAACGAGTGTCTCTCAGCCTGGCGCTTCACTCAGATTCCCGCGCGCCCTCGGTAAGACTGACGACTTGGGTTTACCGCAGCCCGAGTCGATAGCGGAGTCATCCCGTGCGACCGCATCCTTTCACCTTCGACTCCGCCATGGACCGATGCCGACGGCTGCCGCGCGGAATGTCGTTGATCGAGGTCGTAGCCGTCATGGGCGCCAACGCGGCCTTGATGGCCGCCGCGATCGGGGCGCTGCTGGCCGTGGGCCACGCCGATCGCCGGTTCGCGCGGCGGATGAATGACTCCACGAGCGTCGCGAGTTTGCTGGAGCGGCTTCGCGCCGACATCCACGCCTGCGACTCCATCCGCTGGGACGAGGAGCTTAAAACGCTAGAGTTGAAAGCAACCGGCGGCGGCGCTACCGAATATCGGCTCGACTCCCAACGGTTGGAACGATGGACGGTCGAGCCCGACGACGATGGCGACGCCGGTAACCCGCTCGAACGAAAACGAGCCCTCACCTCGGCGTTTCGCCTTCCAAACGGCATGCGTATCGCGGTCGAACCGGCGAGCGTCGCGGCGGGCGAATTGGTGAGCGTCACCCTGCAACCGCAGTACGATCATCCGCAGCCCGATCGGCAGCCGCCGCAAGCTCCGATGATATACGTCGCGGTCGGTAAAGACGCGAGATTGCTCCACGAATGATTTACCTCGACAGCCATCGCCGAAGCCGTTTTCAATCTCGCCGCCGCGGGGCGGTGCTGATCGTGCTGCTCGCCGTCTTCGCCGTGACGATCGGCCTGGCCGGCGTCTGGACGCGCCGTACCGTTTCGGAACATCGGCGCCTCCGCCGCGTGGCACAGCAGGTACAGGCCCGATGGATCGCCGAGGCGATCTGGCCGGGGTGGTGGACCTCGAT
>JBGSYU010000716.1:0-34655 GCA_041750715.1 Lacipirellula sp. | reverse complement strand
GTAGCGGTGCGCCGCCGCAAACGGTCGCCGCCGACTTTACCCTGGCGAGCGGTGGGTCGGCCGCTTTCGATGTGGGCGGCGAAGCGGCCCTGACGAGCCTGGCTCGCGAGGGCAGTTCGCCCGCGCTGATGAGCGGAAGCGTCATGAGCCTGGCGATTCCCGATCTCACCGCTTCGGAGGTCGAAACCCTGCTGTCCCGCGCCGCGGGGGCCACGTCGAGCAACGATGCGATCATCGCCATCGTCGATCGCAACGGCCGGATTCTCGGCGTGCGCGTCGAGAGCGACGTATTGGCGGCCATTCCCGATACGGCGACGCTGGTGTTTGCCATCGACGGAGCCGTAGCCAAGGCGCGTACCGCAGCGCTGTTTTCAAACGACGCGGCGCCGCTGACTTCGCGAACCGTACGGTTCATCAGTCAATCCACGATCACTCAGCGCGAAGTCGAATCGAATCCGAACGTCGATAATACAAGTGCCGCGACGGCGGCCGCATCGACGGTGCGCGGTCCGGGATTCGTGGGTCCGATCGGCGTTGGCGGCCACTTCCCGCCGGAAATCATCAACACGCCGCTGGTCGACCTGTTCGCCATCGAACACACCAACCGCGACAGCAACGACCATCCCGGCGCCGATGGCGTTAAGGGAACCGCCGACGACATTGCTCTGCGGACCAACGCCGACGGAACCGGGCGGTTCAACATCGATCCGGCGTTCGTGCCCGCGGGACAGGGGCTCTATGCACCGGAATCGTACGGCGCGTTGCAGAACTCCGGTCTGCTGCCCGATGCCCAGGCGCGTGGCATCGCCACGCTGCCGGGCGGCATCCCCTTGTTCCGCGATACCGATGCCAACGGGTTCGGCGACACGCTCATCGGCGGCATTGGAGTGTTCTTCCCCGGCATCGACGGGTTCGCCACGCACGAACAGGACTTTGTGCCGGGCATCGGCCAAACGGAATTCCAGCGAACCAATGCGCCCAAAGTACTGGAAGCGGAATTCATCGCGTTGGCGGCCGCCGGCGGAAGCCTGGGCGGCAGCGCCATCGTGGCGGGGGCGAAAGTCGGCGACGTAGCGGGCGTCCCTCCAGTTGCGGGGGTCGATCTTCCGTTTGGCCGAATCGACCTGGTGGGAATCACGCTGGAGTCGATCGGCCCGATCGCCGGCAAGACGGGCCTCCATACGGTGCTCGACGTTGGCGCCGGGCTCGGTTCGGGCGATCCGAACAGCGGCGCCGACCAGCCGTTGCTCAATAGCGTGGACGGCTTCCATCGCGACGGCGTCGCCGTGCCGGAAGGCTATCTCGTGACGCCGCACGATTCGACCGACGGGGGGCTGACCGCCGCCCAAGTCGACGCCATTATTCAACGGGGCATCGCCGCGGCGAATGAGACCCGCGCCGCCATCCGATTGCCGCTGGGAAGTCGCGCGCGGATGGTGTTCGCCGTGACCGATACCAACGGCGAAGTGCTGGGACTGTATCGCATGCCCGATGCGACCACGTTTTCCATCGACGTGGCGGTGGCGAAGGCGCGAAACGTAGCGTACTACGCCGATGCGGCCGACCTGCAAAGTATCGACCAGGTTCCGGGTATTGCCGCGGGTACGGCGTTCACCAACCGTACATTCCGCTTCCTGGCGCAGCCGCGGTTCCCTTCGGGAATCGACGGGACGCCGCCGCCGACATTCTCAATATTAAACGACGACAGCATCGGCGATCTGACCGCGGAGAACGAAGGAGCCCCGGCGCCGGTGAGCGCCTTCAGCAGCGTGCTGGGCCACGACGCCTTCTTTCCGGGGACCAACTTTCGCGATCCCGACAATATCGCGAATCAGAATGGCATCGTGTTTTTCCCCGGCTCGACGCCGCTGTACGTCAACGGCCAATTAATTGGCGGATTTGGGGTGAGCGGCGATGGCGTCGATCAGGACGACGTCGTGACGTTCTTGGGGGCTCGGAATTTCCTCCCCGACCCGTCCATCGTGCGCGCCGACCAGACCTTCTTCCGGTCGGTGCGGTTGCCGTATCAGAAGTTCCTGCGCAATCCGTTCGGGTAGGCCATGATTCGCATCATCGGGGCAATTTCATTGGCCGCATTGGCGGCAGTTTCGGCGATGGCCTTGGCTGCCGCGAAGCCGCCGGCGCATTGCGGCGCCAGCGTACGCGGCGGGTCATGCCAGTGCGGCGATGCAATCTGCGACGGCTCGTGCGCGGCGCCTCCCTGCGACCGACACGCCCAATCGGGCTACGGCCTGTGCGTGGCTCCTTGGGCGAGACTCACCTACGGCCCCCAGTACAAGAGCTACTACGTGGGCGGCAGCGCTCGCCCGGGCGCCCTGGGACCGAGGGTCGAACCCGAGCCGCGATTCCCGTGGGAGGGAACGTGGGGGACCGACTACATGCCCCCCCTCACAGGCGCCGAACTATGGTGGACGCACGGCCGCCTCGACCAAGATGGCGGCGGCCAGTACGAGCCCGATCGCCGGAACGTGCCGCTGTTTCTGCGCTTCGGAAAGTGATTTCGCGGCTGTTCGTATGCAGCTAGCAGACCGATCCTCAGATTGACGTCGACCGCGGCGACTTCGTCTTTACCCGCCGTCGTAAGCCGGCTATTTTCCCCGTCTTTGCCAGCATCCCCGAGAGCGACGGATGCCCTCTTCCGCCGGATCGCCGCGCCCGATGTCACAGCGTGCCGTGCCGTTTGAGGCGCGTAAGGACGTGTCCGCGCGGCGGGTGCGCTACGACGACCAATGGTATTGGGTGCTGAAGGATCCGCTGCGCAACGAGCTGTTTCGATTGCGGGCCGATCAGTACGCGATTCATCAATCGCTGGACGGGCGTCGCAGCCTCGAGGAAATTCGCGCAGCGCTGGTGCGCGAGTTTCACCATGTCTCCGTGACGCTCGCCCAAGTGCAAGAACAGGTGCTGGATCTTTTCCGCAAGGGTTTGGTGCGTTCGACCCGATCCGGACAGGCGGCGCCGATCGCCCGCCGACAGCGCGAAGGCCGGCGGCGGCGGCTGGTGGCCGTGCTGCGCAGTCCGCTGTTTGTCCGACTGCCCGGGTGGGATCCGCAGCGATTTTTGGACCGCTCACTTCCCTGGATACGCGGATTGTTTCACCCGACGGCGCTCGGGGCTGGGGCCCTGGCGGCGGCGGCCATGTGGTGCTTCGTGCTCGTGAGGTTCGACCAATTCCGCCAGCGACTTCCCGATCTCGGCGAGATCGCCAGCAGCGGGTCGCTTTGGGTCATGTGGGCGGCGATCGCGGGGGCGAAGGTGCTGCACGAACTGGGACACGCCTTCGCGTGCCGGCGTTACGGCGGCGAGTGTCACGAGATCGGGCTCGCGCTGATGATCTTCAGCCCGTCGATGTACTGCGACGTTTCCGATGCGGGGCGCCTGGCTAGCCGCTCGGCTCGCATGGCGATCGGCGCCGCGGGCATGTACGTCGAGCTGGTGTTGTCCGCCGCGGCGTTCTTTCTCTGGTGGAACACGCGCGACGGCTTGCTCCACCAACTGTGTTGGACGGTCTTCTTCGTGACCAACGTGAGCGTCATCGCGTTCAATCTCAACCCGCTGCTGCGTCTGGACGGGTACTATATTCTTAGCGATTGGATCGGCGTTCCGAATCTTCGCCAGAAGGCGGATCGGATGTTAGGCATATTTCTGAGCCGGACGGCTCTGGGAATCTCCATGCCGGACGATCCGATGCTACCGCAGTCGCGGCGTTGGCTGTTTGTGGGATATGCGGCGGCGTGCGCGGCGTTTCGCATGCAATTGGTCCTGGTGATCTCGGTGGTTCTCTACAAAGCGTTGCAGCCGTATGGGCTTCAGGCGGTCGGCCTGTCCTTGGGGCTGGTCGCCGTCGCTACGAGCGTGGGGCACGGCGTCCGTGCGGCGGTGCGGCTGTGGCGCGAGCAGCGTCATTCGTCGCGTCGCTCCTGGAGACCGCGGATCGCGTTGGGGCTGCTCGGCGCCGGTGCGCTGGCGGCTTTGGTCGTGCCTTTTCCCATCGTCGTGACGGCGCCGCTGGTGGTGGAACCGGTCGACGCGCAGCAGGCCTACGTCACCACGCCAGGTCGGTTGACAAAAGTGCGGGTGCGCGCCGGGCAGCGAGTTAAAAAGGGCGACGTGCTGGTGGAACTTGGCAATCGAGACCTGGCGGAGCAGTTTCGGGAATTGCAAACGTCGTACGAAGTGCAGCGCGTCGCGGTGACCGTTCACCAAGCGATGGGCGATGCCGCGCAGGTAAACGTCGCGGGCCATGCGCGCGACGCGCTTTACGAAGAAGTCGTGGACCGCCGCGACCGCCTGGAGCGGTTGACGGTGAGAGCGCCGTGCGACGGAGTGGTGATCGCCCCGCCGCCAGCCGCGGCGGGTCGCTCGGCGGGGCTTACCGGCACGCCGCTCGACTCGTCGAACACTGGCGCGTACCTGCCGGTGGGGACGCATGTGGCCACCGTGGCGCCGGGCTGTGCGTACCAGGCGGTGCTGCTGGCGGATCAGTTTTCCCGAGCCGATTTGGCGCCCGGCCGCAAAGTACGAATCAAGCTCGAACACGCGCCAGAGCGAGTTTTTTACGGCGCAATCGAAACGCAGTCGTCGCCCAGCGTGCAGTTTGCACATTCGAGCGACGCGTTCTCGTCGGAGAAACGCGCCGCATCGCGTCCCTTGGCGGCATCCAAGGCGCCGGGACTTTCGCAGATGACGGTGCGGCTGCTCGACCTCGAAACGCCCGTCGTCGCCGGCTTGCGCGGCGAAGCCCGCGCCGTGGTCCTTCAGTCGTCGCTGGCTTGGTGGTTGTGGCGGCAGGCACGACTTACATTCAGTTTCCTCTAACGGGATGCGCCCGGTGATTAGTTCGCTGCGACGAGTCGGCGACGCGCGCGCGAGGTTCCGTCGCACGGCGCTCGTGGAGCGCGTGCTGGAAGCCTCGCAGCGCTTGCAGGACGTTTCAACGCCCGAATTGCGGCAGACGGCGAAGGCTTTGTGCTGGCAAGCCCGCGCGGCCGCACCCTCGGAGCGCCTCGTCGTCGACGGGTTTGCCCTGGTGCGCGAAGCGGCGCGCCGCGTACATGGGCAGGCGCACTATCCGACGCAACTCGCGGCGGGCATCGCGATGGCCTCCGGCGCGTTGGCCGAAATGCAAACCGGCGAGGGAAAGACGCTCACCGCCCTGTTGCCGTCGTTTCTTCACGCACTGGCCGGCCAGGGCGTTCACGTCGTCACCGCCAACGACTACTTGGCCCAACGCGATGCCGACTTCGCGCGATCCGCGTTTGCGGTCCTGGGGCTGCGAGTCGGCTGCATAACCGGTGCGCTGCCCTACGAGCGGCGCGGCGACGAGTATTCGTGCGACGTAACGTACGGCTCCGCCCGCGAGTTCGGATTCGACTTCCTGCGCGATCGGCTGGAGCAAGATGCCGGCAATACGACCGAGACGAGGAAACCTTGCCGCCAGCAGCAACGCGGTCGTTACTTCGCCCTGGTGGATGAAGCCGACAGCGTGCTGATCGACGATGCGCGCACGCCGCTGATCGTCGCCGTGGCCGGCGAGCTTACGCCCGAAGAAACCGAGTTCTACAAGTGGTGCCATCGCGCGGCCAGTTCGCTCGACGCGAAGCGCGAGATGACGTTCGATTTCGCCAAGCGAACAATTCGCTTAACGGAATGCGGCGCCCGGCGCGTGGCGAGCCTGGGGCCCTTACCCGCGTGGGAGGACGCCTCCTTGGAGCGAACCTATCGCCAAGTGGAGCAATCCTTGGCCGCGCAGCATTTATATTGTCGCGATCGCGACTACGTCGTCGACGCCGAGGGCGTCGGGATGGTCGATCCGTCTTCCGGGCGAGTCGCCGCCGGCCGCAAGTGGCGCGACGGACTGCAACAAGCCGTCGAGCTGACCGCGCAAATCGAACCGACGGCTCCGACGACCATCGCGGCGCGCGTGACCGTGCAGAACTTCTTCCGCGGCTACGCCTTTCTGGCAGGCATGACCGGTACGGCCCTGTCGTGCAGCGGGGAATTCCGCAAGGTGTACCGCTTGCCGGTGATTGCCATTCCGACGCGCAAGCCATGCGTGCGGGCGGGGTCCGCGCCGCGGTTGTTCGCGTCGCGCGACGCCAAGTTCGCGGCGGTCGCGGCCGAAATTGTCGCCCGCATGCATGCGGGACAGGCCGTATTGGTCGGAACGCCGTCGGTCGAAGCCTCCGAGCTGCTTTCCGGCGTGCTGACCAATAGGGGAATCGCCCACGCAGTGCTGAACTGCCTGCGGCACGAACAGGAAGCGAACATCGTCGCCGACGCCGGACAACCGGGCCGCGTGACCATCGCGACGAACATGGCCGGCCGCGGGACCGATATCGTCGTGAGCGAGCAGGTGCTGGCAGCCGGCGGGCTGCACGTCATCGTCACCGAGATGCACGCCAGCTCGCGCATCGATCGGCAACTGGTCGGTCGCACCGCGCGGCAGGGGGCTCGGGGAAGCTTTCAGTATTTCCTGTCGCTCGACGATGAGGTGTTCGCCGCATTCGAGCACCGGGCGTTCGGCCGCGCTAAACGCGAAGCGCAGCGATCGCCCGACGACGAACTGCCGCCGAGGTGGCTGCATTGGTTCGCCCGCGCCCAGCGGCGCTCGGAACGCTTTCATCGAGCCGAGCGCGGCGAGCTGTTGCGGCAAGAACGCCAGCGGCAGAAAACGTGCCGCGATTCGGGTTTAGATCCGTTGCTCGAATCGGTCGAATGAGATTCGCCGCCTTTACCATACGCGGCTGCGGAAGTAGTCGACGATGTCGCCGAACAGCACGCGGGCGAGGGCCCTTCGACCGCAGTGGACCCGTGCGATGACGTCGGCGCCGGCGACGGGATGGGCAATTTCGCGGACCGCGACGTCGACGGCGACCGGCGCCACCGAATCGGCGGCGGCGTTGGTCAAGATGCGCGACGCTACGGTTCGCAGGGCGCCGGTGTACACCGTCTCGGGCTCGGTAGCCAGGGTGAATTGCACGGCGACTGCCGGGGAGCCAGCGGCCGATTGCGCCCGTAGCACATGTCCGACCTGCCTGGCAGGCAGCTCGAGTTGCAGCTCCCACGGGCCGGCGGTATCCATGACCTCCAGGAGCGACTCGCCCCGCTGGACGGGCCGGTTTAACAGCGTGCGGCGCGGTGCGAAGGTGGCGACCGTGCCGTCGAGCGGCGCTCGCACCTCGAGTTCGCCGGCCTCGGCTTCGAGCGAATGCAGCCGGCTTTGCGTGCTGGCGATCTCGATCCGCGTTTGCGAAATGGCGCCGCTCAGTCGGATCGATTCGCGGTTATCGCGCTGACTCTTGAGATCGGCGTTCTGCGCCTCGAGCGTCGCCAAGAGCTGTTGCTTTTCCTGAAGGGTATGTCGCGTCGTGAGCAATTCGCTCGCCAGGCGTTCGTTGTCGATTCGTAGCAGCACTTGCCCTTCGACCACCGTTTGATTGCCGTCGACCAGCACGTCTTTCACTCGGCCATCGGTCGGTGCGAATATTTCGTTGCGGCGTACGGGCATCAGCCTGCCGATCGCCTCGACGCGGTAGGGGACAGGCGCCATGGCCGACACGACGACCATCGCCAAGACTCCCGCGGCGGCGAGAGCGGCCCGGCGAGCGGTGCGAAACTCCGCCGGCGCGAAGAACAGCCGCAGAACGCGTCGAAATGGGGTCGAGTTGCGTGCCATCGCGACGGCGTTGGCCAGCGCCACGGCTACGTGATCGGCCAGCGCCTGGACGTGGGCCGGGTTGGCCGCCGCCGAGCGCTGGAAGTCCTCGCATAGCAGCCACCCCGTAGTCTCGAATCGAGGGCCGGCTTCCGACTCGCCTTCGGCAGGCAACTGGTTGCGCAGCGGGATGGCCCCGACGCACCTCGCACCGCTCTCGTTGATGTAGTCCTGAATCGGCTGGTGAAGCTGCGGCGGCAGCAGTTCCAGCTCGCCGTCGTATCGCAGCGGTTTTTCGGCGTCGCCCAGCGCCGTAGCGAGCTGCTTCATCGCATGGGCCAGGTTCGAGCGCGTGACGATTTGTTCCTGACCGCTGACGGCGATAAGCTCCATGCGTCGGCCACGGCGGGCGGCCAGTGAAAGTCGGTCGCACCCCAGCAACGATCGCCCTTCGTTGACCGCCGTCAGGGCGACGTGAGAAACGCATGGATCGCGGTGTAGCTCTAAGACCAGCGGAATCATCCGCTCGGCGAATTGCGATGCGGCCGATTGGCCGCGATCGTCTCGTTGCGAGGCGACGTAGCGGGCGGCGTATCCGGCGATCTCGCAAACGATCGCGGTCACTTGCCGAATGCTTTCCGGCGAAGCGTAGGCGGGAATCACGACCTCAATCACCCCGCACGGCCGGGCGCCGTCGCGGAAGGGGACTAAGAGTTCCACCGCGGCGGGCCCCTCCTCGCTTGGTTCGCCCAGCGAAAAGCTATGGGGCCCGTCGCCCATCAGCGCATCGAGCAGCCGATTGGCGCGCGCGGGGGCCGCGGTCTTGCTCGCGGCGCCCCTTCGCGAATCCGACGCGGCAATTTCGGCAATCTTGGCCAGCACGCCGTGGTCGTCGATACCCCAGGCGACGGCCGCCTGGAAATGAGTCGCTTCGCAAATGAGACTTAGCAACTGTTGAAAGTAGTCGCCGGGCGGAACGCCGCGGCCCGGGGGCACGGCGCGACAGCATCCCGCGATGACTTGGCGACTGGCGTCGGTTCGGCTGTCTACCGCGGCCATGGATTGTCTCGCGTAGTGCGAAGGTGCTGAATGCCGCGGGAACTCATGGCTGGCAGCCCAAGGCGCGGGGCGGCAATCGTCGCAGACGCCGGCTCAACGGTCAATTGCGACGATCGACGGGTAGTGTCCTAAGGTTGTGTCGCCGGAGCTCCAAGAAGTCAGGCATCAGGAGTCAAGAGTCAGAAGAAACCTGCGCATCCGGCCCAAGTCTGACTCATGACTCCTGACAAGCCGGCAACGAATTCTTAGGACACTACCAATCGACGACGGCATTGGTGGCATTGGTCACATGGACGACGTGCAGGTAAGCTGGTAGACTTGCGGTGCTAGCGTTCGCCAGCGGGGGGTTGGCCTTTTCGCGGCAATTCTCGAGATCGCGCACGGCTTCCGCATCCGTGCGTAGTTCGACGCAGGGCGGCGCTCGTCGGCGGTCATTTATCCTTCCCATCAATCCATCGAAGACAGGTCTCGCCGGTGCGTGCCTTCGCGGCCGGGCATCGAGGCAACGAAAGGCACTCTCATGAAGATCTCCGACGCGCTCGTCTTCAACGTCATTCGCGTACCGCTTCATGCCACCATTCGCGAAGCGGTGGAGATTATGAGCACCCATCAAATAAGCGATTTGATGGTGGTCGACGAATCGAACAAGTTCGTCGGCGTGCTGTCGGAGGGAGATTTGATCCGCGCCGGCATGCCGCGGTTCGAGGAGATGGTCGCCGAAGGGAGCATGAGCAGCGGATTCGAAATCTTCCGCGACAAGGGCAAGAGCCTGTCGGGCGCCCCCATCGAGCCGTTGGTCATTAAGAACGCCATTGCCGTGGCGCCCAGCGACGACGTACTCGCCGCGGCCAGCATTATGGTTTCCAAGCAAATCCGTCGCCTGCCTGTGGTGGAAAACGGAAATCTCGTGGGCACGATCTCTCGAACCGACGTCTGCCGAGCCGTATTGCGCCCCTGACGGGCTGCCTGGTTCGAAATCTCGGGACCCCTGCTATGGCGACCTTCATTCTCGTCTCGGTAGGGGTCGCCGTTCTGGCCCTGGTCGCCCTTGCCGTTCACGACGTGCGGCAAACGCGGCACACGATCCTTCACAACTTTCCGGTCGTCGGGCATTTGCGCTATCTGTTCGAGCGGATTGGACCGGAGCTGAGGCAGTATTGGGTCGCGGATGACAAGGACGAACGTCCGTTCAACCGACACGAGCGCCGCTGGGTATACGCCTCGTCGAAGGGCGAAAACAACACGCAAGGCTTTGGAACCACCGAAGACCTCTACGGCATCGGTTATCCGGTCATCAAACACGCTGTCTTCCCCTTCCCGGAGACCAAGGCGGTATTCCCCGATGGAGACGTTAGTCGCTTGCCGTGCTCGAAGATCATGGGCGAGGCCCGCGGGCGCCGGCGGCCCTTCGCTCTGGAATCGATGGTCAACATTTCGGCAATGTCGTTCGGCGCCTTGGGCGCGCGGGCGGTGGCGGCGCTGAACCAGGGGGCGTTGCAGGCCCATTGCTACCATAACAGCGGCGAGGGAGGCGTCAGCCCGTATCACCAGCAAGGCGCCCCGATTATGTGGCAGCTTGGCACGGGCTATTTCGGCGCGCGCGACCCGCAGGGACGCTACTCGCTCGATGTGCTGGCGGAGCGTTGCAGCCGCACGCCGGCCATCCGCTGCCTGGAGATCAAGTTGTCGCAAGGGGCCAAGCCGGGAAAGGGAGGACTCCTGCCCGCGGCCAAGGTGACGCCGGAGATCGCAGCGACCCGCGGCATCGTCGCGGGGGCCGATTGCATCTCGCCGAATAATCACACCGCATTTGATTCGGTCGATACGCTGATCGACTGCATCGAGCAGATTGCCGATCGCACCGGCTTGCCGGTGGGCATCAAGAGCGCCGTTGGCGAGCTGGCGTTTTGGGAGGAACTGGCCCAACGGATGAAGGTCCGCAACGCCGGCCCCGATTTCATCAGCATCGACGGCGCCGAAGGAGGAACCGGCGCCGCGCCGCTGACCTTCGCCGATCATGTGGCGCTGCCGTTCAAAATTGGTTTCGCGCGCGTCTACTCGCTATTTCAGCGCAACGGGGCTTCGCAAGAGATTCTCTGGATCGGCAGCGGCAAATTGGGATTCCCCGATCGTGCGATCGTCGCCTTTGCCATGGGGTGCGACGCGATCCAGGTGGCGCGAGAAGCGATGCTGGCCATTGGCTGCATCCAAGCGCAGAAGTGCCACACGGGCCATTGCCCCGCCGGCATCACTACGCACAGCCCGTGGCTGCAAGCGGGCCTCAACGTCGAGAACAAGGGCCAGCGGCTCGCCGCGTACGTCAAGAGTTTCCGCAAGGAGCTGCTTTCCCTGTCGTTCGCGGCGGGGTATCGCCACCCGGCGCAGTTCACGGGGCAAGACATCGAGTTCAGCAGTGGCGTCAACAAGTTTTCGACGCTGGAAGAGGTGCTCGGATATCGGCGAGATGCGGTAAATCAGGCGTTTTTGGACAGCCTGGAAGCCCTCTCGACATGATGAACGCGGCCATCGCCGCCGCGCTGGGCGACCCGGCAAGCCTGCCCGCGGCGGGTCGATTTACGCCCGTGGCGGGGCAAATCTGTCCGAGCGCTCGACGAGAATTGCCGGGCGACTATACTGCAAAATGGCGTAAACCATGCGACGCGACTAGCCGTTACCCGACTGCCAGGGCCGCTCGACGCGAGCGACGGCTACCGCGCGATGTTCGCGCCTGCTTTTCCATTATTTTTGCGTTTGGTCTCCGACGTGGGTAACGTATGGGATTGGTGCGTTGGCGTCCGAACGATTGCGGCGTGGGCTGCGAGGCGGCGCCGTCCCGTCCATCGCCGTATCCGGACATCGACACCTTTCGAGTTTATTCCATGACCAGAGCACTGACATGTCTCTTGGTGCTACTTTCGTGCAGAGTCAGCCTGGGCGTGACCTTGGCCGGCGGGCCGACGCCGGAGTTCATCGAGAGCAGCGCCCTCTACCAAATTTGCTCCAAAACCGACTTCGACAACGACGGCGATACCGACGGCCACGATTTTCTCCGATGGCAGCGGAATCTGGGGATCGTCCCGCCCGCGGCGCAGATGCTAGGCGATGCGAACAATGACTTTACGATCTCGAGCATCGACCTGCAGCTTTGGAAAGCCCGCATCGGCACCCCGCCACCGACGATTGCGGACGCGGTATGTTTCAAGTTGTTCCTGGACCCTACGGGCGTCATTCTAGGGCAGGTCACCGCGTTCATCGACGTGCCCAACGTGGGCCCAGGCGACCGGCTGCTCCAGATAACGGGCGCCAGCGCGTTCGTCGCCACGCATCCGCAGTACCAGGCCCAGATCGTTGGACCGGTGATCTCCACGACTCCCGGCCGGCAGCGCTACGAAGCCAAAATTACGTTCAACTCGCTCGATCTGACGAACCCTCCCGAGGGGCAGATCGATATCTTCCAACTCGAACTGCTAGACGCTAAGCCTCAGTTGGGCGTCGGCGGCATTCTACTCGGATTTCGCTTCGATCCCGGCGACACCATCACCGTGTTCGACAACGGCGTAACGACGACCTTCAACGACATGCAGTTGCAGGGCGTGAACCTTTCGCTCGCCATTCCGCTGGTGCTCGACGTGAACACCGTCCTTGGGACGGTTACCATGCGAAACCTGTATGGCTTGCCGCTCGATATCAACGCCTACCAGATCGCCAGTGCTACGCAGTCGCTCGACCCCAACGGTTGGGTTAGCTTCGACGACGCGGAGATGGATCCTCCAGGTCTCAATTGGGTAGAATCCAGCGCGGCAGAAAGCTCCCTCGCTGAATCCAATGCCATGGGATCGACGGCGTTTTCCAACGGCCAATCCGTCAGTCTTGGGACTGCGTACAACCCTGCGGGCGGGGCCACGGATCTGACGTTCTTTTTCAGGCGTGCCGGCGAAGCGACGTTTACCCAGGGCAAGGTGAACTACTTCGCGTCGGGGGGGCCGGTGCAAGCGATTCCGGAGCCGGGCTGCTTGGCGCTGGCCAGCGTGGGATTTGCCTGGGCGGCTTTCCGTCGTGGTCGAACGCGGCGCCGCAGCCGTTAATCTCACGGCCGCTTAAGGACCACGCCTTCTGCCCCGGCACGCACGGGAATCGCGGCGTTATCGCGTATATTCCCACCCAAAGACGAAACTAACGCCGGGTTGAAAGACCTGCGTCACAGGCGCTGCGCCCGCTTGGCGGGTGTCGAAGTACGTTTGGTAGTACTTATCGGTCAGGTTTCGCACGCCGAACGTCGCCGTCGAGTTGTCGGTCAATCTCCAGAAGGTGAACACGTCGTAAGTCGTGTAGCCGGGCGTCGTAAACTCGCGCAGCGAAGTGGCCACCAGGTCTTGGTTGTCGACGACGTTGGCTACGAACTCGACGTTCCAGAGCGGGTTGGTCCCCGGATCGTGGAGCCGACAGCCGACGCGGCCCAGCAGCGGCGCGATCACCGGAAGGGGCTCGTGATCTCGCGTCGGCGGCGGTCCCGGCGGCGCGAACAGCGGCTGGCTGCGCTGGTTGTTCTGCGCCGTCGGGTCCAGCACTTGGCGCTGCCGGCTGATGGTCGACAGCCGCGAGAGGTCGGTGCCCTGGATGTAGCTCAGCGTGCTGAAGGCCGCGAGCGATGATGTCAGGTCGCACTCGCCCCGCGCTTCGCAACCGGTGAGCGTGGCCAGCGGCGTGTTGACGAACGCATACGCGGCGCTGCCGCCCGTATCGAGGAAGTCGAGCGTCACGTAGTCCTTAACCCATGCGTGGTAGCCTTGCAGCCCGGCGCGGAAATCGCCGTAATCGGCCGAGACGCCGACGTCCGCCTGCAGCAATTGCTCGGACTTCAGCAGCGGGTCGCCGAACACGGAGGTAAAAATGTACTGCGGCAGCACGGCGATGAACGGCCCGAAGGCATATAGCTCGATCATGGTTGGCTGCCGCATGGCAAACCCGACGCCCGTGTTGAAAGCGATTTCGTCGGTGGCCTGATAATCGAAGGTGACGAACGCGGCGCCGAGATTGAAAGTCTGATCGAATCCGCCGCCGAGCGCCTGCTCGAGGTTCACGCCGTCCTGGAACTTGGCCGCATCGGTGGCCGCGGAGTCGATGCGGGAACCGGTCCGCATGCGGAGCTCGTCGGAAATCGGGTGGATCCACTCGGAAAACAATCCGGGGTTGGCCGTTTGCGCCTTGGGCACCGGATTATTCACCGATACCTGGACATTGGAGATCGGCGTGCCGACGGGCGCGCCTTGCGCGTTTTGGAAGTCGGTGGTGAAGCCGATCTGGTTGATTTCGTCGATCCGCTGGCTGAGATACCGCATGTCGGCGCCGGCGGTGAGGTAGTCGCCGTCGCGATCGCCCCAGCCGAACGCCGCGCGGAAGCCCGTGGAATAGGAGGCCACGTCGGTGAACGAATTGAAGTTGATCGTATTTCGCTGCGTGCCGCCAGGATTGTTGGGATTGGTATCGGGAATCACGGACAAGACGCGGTCGAGCGGCAGGATGCGGCGCTTTCCCGGCCGCAGATTGTCGCCGTAGAAATCGGTGCGGTTGTACCAGAGATCGGCCGTAAACACGTCGAACATCGGTTGGTCGTAGACTTCGTACGTTGCTTCGACGGCGTCGGTGACCAGCGCGTTGATATCGAAAAACTGCCCGGGAAATTCTACGTCGGTCTGGTCGAGGCGAATGTACTGAACGTCGATCCGGCTCACAGGCGTCAGCCAGCCGCCTAGCGCGACGTCCGCCTGGCGGGATTTGTAGCTTGCGGGCAGCTCGTCGCCGTTTCCGGTCTCGAAGTCGCTGCCGCCGCGGTGCGTGTATCCGCCGCGAAAACCCCAAGCCTCATCGCCGCCCCAAAAGGCTTGCCGCGCGCTGAATTGCTCACCGTTGGTCTCGTAGGTAAGCAGCGAAGTCGAATGCGATTGGAACGCGCTGCCGACGTCGTAGCGCGGCGCACGGAGCAGTTCCACGTCGTAGAACGCCAATCCGGGGCCGTACAACGAGCTGTAGGGGCCCTTGTAGACGACGATGTTCTCGACCATGGTCGAGTCGATTTTGCTGAGCAGCGTGTCGAGGTCTTGTCGTGCGGGGAACCAGTACGATCCCTTGGCGGGCACTTGGCCGAGACGGCGACCGCGTAATGAGGTTTCGTGAATATTGGGCGCATGCGCATTGACGGCGATCCCGGGAATGTCTCGCAGTAAGGTCGACGCATCGTGCCGGGCCCGCAACGCGGCGGCGTCGAGATCGCCCGTATCGCCGGAATTCGTCGCCACGCTCGACTGGACTCCCTCAAGGGTCGTGTCGCCCGCCGCACCGGTATCGACGGCGTTGGACGAATTGGAGGGCGACGCCTGAGCGTTCTGACCGCCCGCCCCGCCCGCCGGCTCCGTGGCCTGGACGAGTTGGAACGGCGAAGGGTGGCGTCGCCGGGGCGCGACGATGGATGCGGCGGCGTCGCGATCGTCGGTCGCCCAAATCACGTCGCCGTCGTTGACGACCGCCTCCAGCGCGCTGGGATTGGCGAGCAGCAGCCCAGGCGTATAGCGAACGCCGTCGCCGGCCAACGACTGGGCCCGGACCGGCTCCGCCGGGCGCCCAACCAGCAGGCAACCGAGGGCCAACGACCCCAAGGTGCGATGATACATGGACTTTGGCCCCCCAGCGGATTGGACACCGCGCCGAAAATGCGAGACAATATAGAGTGGTCTCTAATGGACTTCGGACGGGCAGCATGGCAAGCTTTACCGGGTTTGTCGGTTTTGACGAATCTTCCGGATGCAGCGGTTTGACTTTTCAATGCCCGCAGCGGCGACGGCGGTGATTCTTGGATCGGCAAACTCCATCATTGCAAACGAGTTACGAGAATCTCGCGGCCCGTGACCGCCAATTCGAGACCGCCGTCGGCGCCGTCGCGATGGGTCGAGGCGTTCATCTCCTCTCATGCGATGCTAGCGAGTGCTAGCTGGAAGTTAACTTCAGGACAAGGTGCAGGTCGCGATGAGCCAGCCATCCAGTGCCGCGGGGCGTTCGGACGTCGTCGTTTGCTACTGCGATCCGGACGCATCGTTTTGCGATGCGTTTTCCGGCGGCCTCGATTCGCTGCGAGACGAGCAGGTGATTTCGAGTTGGCAGAAGCGGCGAGTTTCGTCGGACGACGCCGCGGACTTTCCGGTCGGCGGTTCGTCGCAAGTGCTTCTGCTGCTGCTCAGCCCCGATTTTCTCGCGACTGGGTTTATGCAGCGGAAAGAGTTCGTCGCGCGAATCGACGGGCGGAACGACGCGAAGGCTTCGGTAATCACTGCTCTAGTGCGGCCCGTATCGTCGACGCTTAAGACGTTGAATGACTCGGTGGCGCCGTCGATGGACTCGCAAGCGCTCAGCGAGATCTCCGACATATCCGGCGCCGTGCAACAGATCCTGGCAAAAATCCGCGAAGCTTCGTCGACGCGGAGCGGCGCCGGCGACGCGACCGAGGCGATGGATCGCACGATCGCGTTGCCGCCGCATGAAGTCTCGGCGGTTCGCCGTTCGCCCGGCGCTGCGCCGGCGCTGCAACAGCGCATCGAAGAAGCAGCCGAACTGCCCGGCCCCGCCGCGCCCGAACGGATTGGGCGGTACAAAATTTCGGGCGTATTGGGTCAGGGCGCTTTCGGGGCGGTGTACCTGGCGCGCGACGAACAGTTGGACCGCGCCGTGGCGATCAAGACGCCTCACAAGCACCGGCTGAACCGGCCCGCCGACGTCGACGCGTATATGCGAGAAGCCAAAATGGTGGCTTCGCTCGACCACCCGGGGATCGTTCCGGTCTTCGACGTGGGATGCGCCGACGAGGGACAGTTTTTCGTCGTTTCTAAAGTCATCGAAGGAAAAGACTTGTCGAAGCGACTCGACGTCGCTCGCCCCTCGCTCATCGAGTCCGCACGCCTGGTGGCGCTGGTGGCCGAGGCGCTCCACTACGCGCATCAACGCGACCTGGTGCATCGCGACGTGAAGCCGGCGAACATTCTCATCGGCGATTCGGACGGGCGACCGTACGTAGCCGACTTCGGTTTGGCGATTCGCGAAGAAGAATTGGGCCGCGGACCGACCCGCGCCGGCACCCCGGCGTACATGAGCCCCGAGCAGGCCCGCGGCGAGGGTCACCGCGTCGACGGTCGATCGGACGTGTTCAGTCTGGGCGTCGTGCTTTACGAGCTGATTACCGGCCGGTTGCCGTTTCGGCAACAGAATATCGAGGAGTTGCTCGCCCAGATTTCCAAGTCGGAGGCGCGGCCGCCGCGGCAAATCGAAGCGTCGATCCCGCGCGAGCTGGAGCGCATCTGCCTGAAGGCCATGTCCAACCGCATTAAAGACCGGTACACCACCGCGCAGGATTTTGCCGACGACTTGTGGTACTTCGTGAACTCCGGGCCCGACATGCACAGTGCGGGGTTTCGCTCGGCCACCGGCAGTGGGAGCGGCAGCATCCGCGATTCCGTCGGCGCCGGCGGGCAATCCTCGGGCGCCTGGACCAGTTCGGGCCTTTCCGACAACGACCGGCGCAGCTCCTCAACGGGCGGACGCGATTCGATGACTTCTTCGCGCCGCGGCGCGGAGTCGCCACGCGAAAGCTCGGTCCGGCAGGGATCGGGTTCGCGAACGGGGCGGTCGAGCGCGCCCACGACGAGCGCGGCGCTGGGAAGCCAGGTTCTCGACGACACGATGCCGCCGAAGGTCGTCGCCAAGGGCCTGCGCGCGTTCGACAATCACGATGCGGATTTCTTCCTGGAACTGATTCCCGGCCCGCGCGATCGCTACGGCCTGCCCGACGTGATTCGCTTCTGGAAGTCGCGCCTGGAAGACGTGAGCGGCGAGCGGGCGTTTCCGATCGGCGTCGTGTACGGGCCGTCCGGATGCGGCAAGACTTCGCTGGTTCGCGCCGGGTTGCTCCCGCAGCTTGCGCCGGAAGTGAACGTCGTGTTTCTCGACGCCAGCGTTCGAGACACCGAGGCGCGGCTGGCCCAGCGCACCAAGGCCTTGTGCGCCGACGCCTCGCCCGACGCGGGCCTGGTGGAACTGATGGCGTGGATTCGGCGGGGCCGCGGCATCCCCTTCGGCGCGAAACTGGTGGTCGTCATCGACCAATTCGAGCAATGGCTGCAAGCTCACGAGGGCGACGACGGCGGCGAACTCCTCGACGCCCTGCGCCAGTGCGACGGCGTACGCGTGCAATGCGTGCTGATGGTTCGCGTCGATTTCATGATGAGCATCCATCGGTTCATGAACGCCTTGGAAGCGCCGATTCAGCAAGGCGGCAACTCCGCCGCGGTCGACTTGTTCGACGCCCTGCACGCCCGCAAGGTGCTGACGCTGTTCGGCATCTCGTACGGCCGTCTGCCCGCAGAGACCGCCCCGCTCGACCCGGCGAACGAAGAATTTCTCGACGCGGCGATCGCCGAATTGGGGCCCGAGGGCAAGATCATTCCCGTGCATTTGGCGCTGTTCGCCGAGATGTGCAAGGGGCGTCCGTGGCGGCTCGAAACGCTGAAGCAACTCGGCGGCGCTCGGGGCGTTGGCGTCACATTTCTCGAAGAGACGTTCGAATCGACCACCGCGCCGCTGGCGCACCGCGTGCATGAAAAGGCGTGCCGCGCGGTACTGCACGACCTGCTTCCCGAGGTGGGCAGTCACATTCGCGGCCAGGCTCGCAACGGTCGGCAGCTTGCCGCCGCGGCCGGGTATGCTCCCGACTCTCGCAAGTTCGCGGAGTTGCTCGGCATCCTCGACCGCGACACGCGCCTCATTACGCCGGTCGAACGAGAGGGTCTCGAGCGGCCGACCGACGAGGCGCCCAATGCGACGACATCCCTCGACGAAGCGCGCTATCAATTGACGCACGACTATTTGGTCCCATCGTTGCGCGAGTGGCTGACGAAAAAGCAGCGCGAAACGGCCAAGGGCCGCGCCGAATTGCGATTGGACGAGTACTCGCAACTGTGGAACGCTAAGCCGGCGCCGCAGCGGCTGCCCGCTGCGCTCGAATGGGGGAGCATGCGCACGCTCACGCGCAAGAGCGGTTGGACCGCTCCGCAACGAAGGATGATGGCCGCCGCAGGCCGCCGCGTCGGCATGCGTTCGGCGATGGTCGGCGCCGCGATATTGGCCGTCGTGCTAGCCGGGGTCGGGGTCGGCAGGACGATTCAAGCGCAGCGCCTCTCGGGCATGGTCGATCAACTGGCGACCGCCGAGATTGCCAACGTTCCGCAGCTCGCGGCGGCGATCGGGCCGTCGCGCACCGCGGCAGCTCCACTGTTGCTCGCGAGCTTCCGCGCCAAAGATGCGGCTCCGGCGCGCCGGCTCAACTCGGCGCTGGCCGCCCTATCGCTGGAGTCTGGCGGCGCCGCGACCGACGATATGCTCGACGACGTTTACGCCTCCATGCTCGGCGCGGCGCCCGACGACATTGCCGCGATGATGGACTGCGTGACTTCCCATGCCGATCGCCTTGGCGACCGCGCGAGCCAGTCGTTCCAAGCGGCCGACGACCACACCGCAAGCCTGCTGCCGATCGCCAGTCTGGTCGCCGGCTTCCGGCCGAAAATCGGGTGGACGACTGCGGTGAGCGCGGCGGTGGTCAACCAATTGGTAACGGCGCCGGCGGATTCCATCGGCGGCTGGACGCGGCGACTTCGGCCGGTTCGCAACCAATTGGTTCAGCCGCTGATTCAGGTATTTCAGGATGAGCAACGCCCCGCGCCCCAACGAAACGTCGCCGGCGATCTGCTGGTGGCCTTCGCTCCGGAGAACGACCATGAACGGATCGCGCGGCTGGTCGATCTTCTGGAGCACTCCACCAGTCCCGAGCAATTTAACAGGATCGTCGCGCAGCTCGAGCCGCTGGCGAAAGGCGCCGCGCCCGTTTTGGCCGATCGGCTGACCGAGCTCGACAAGCTTGCGGCCGGATCGGTCGGTGTGGAACGAGAGGCCGTGGGCCGCCGACAGATGTACCTCGTCGCGGCACAACTGCGCCTCGGCGCGGCGGACGAGGGTTGGCGGGCGTTTCAACACAGCGCCGAGCCGACCGTCCGGTCGTTGCTCGTCGAGAACCTGCATGAGCTGGGCGTCGCGCCGGCGATTATCGTTGAACGGATGACGGCCGAGCCTGACGCAAGCGCGCAGCGGGCGCTGATCTTGTCCCTCGGCGGATACGACACGGGCCGACTCGAAGCGTTGGACCTCAAGGCGCTGGCCAAGACGCTTCAGCAGCAGTGCGATGGCGACGATGCAGGATTGCACGCCGCCGCGAATTGGTTGCGAGATCGCTTGATCGAGAAGAAACTCATGCCGCCGGTCGCAAACGCGACGTTGCGAGACGAAAAATCGGCGCTGGCATCCAAGAGCGCGACGCCGACTTGGTACGCCACCGGGCAGCGCCACGAAATGGTGGTTTTTCGCGGTCCGATCGACTTCGCCATGGGCGCCCCGGCCAACGACCCCGACCGCGAAGGCGGCGCGCTGGACGAAACCGAGCGACGGCAACCCGTGCATATCGCGCGTTCGTTCGCGATCGCCTCGGAGGAGGTTACCGTCGACCAATTCCTCGCGGCGTGGGCCGACCTGAAGAAGCGCAAGGAGTTCTTGGGGGCCGACGACAAGCCGATCGACGACTTCAAGTACGCCGCGGAAAAGGCGCCCGACCGCAATTGTCCCGCCATCAACGTCGATTGGTTCAAGGCCGCGGCGTACTGCAACTGGCTGAGCGAACGGGAAGGAATCCCGTCCGACCAGTGGTGTTATCGCGACAACGAAGCGTTCCAGCATCGGATGGTCCTGGCGCGCGACTACCTGACGCGCACGGGCTATCGCCTACCCACCGAAGCGGAGTGGGAATATGCCTGCCGGTCGGGAACGACTTCGGGAAGATTCTTTGGCGAAGCTCCGAGCCTACTGGGCAGCTACGCCTGGTCGATGGGCAACAATCGGCACCGCACCTGGCCAGTCGGAACGCTCAAGCCGAATGAGTTTGGCCTGTTCGACGTTTACGGCAACGTGTCGGAGTGGTGCCAGGACGAACCGCGCGTTTACGCCGACAATCAATACGACGACGTCGAAGGCAAAGACCTGCAACTGTTGATCGACGCCGAACGGCTGCGGTCGTTGCGCGGCGGAGCGTTTCAGTACGTCCCGCAAATGGTCACGTCGGCCGCGCGCGACCGAGCGGACCCGGACTTTCCCTATTTTAGCAACGGTTTGCGCGTGGCGCGCACCCTATCCGTCGAGCCGCCGGCGGAGAGCGAGAATTAGCGCCCTTGCAGCCGCCAGGGGAGCGGCGGGGGCGCCTGGCGCTACATCGCCTTGATGACCTTGTAAACTGGCACGGGCTGGGCGCGGTTCTTGACGTCGATATCGCCGATCTGTTCGTAGAGAAACAAATCCTTCGTCTCGACGTAAGTGGTGTCGTCGACGCAAATCTCATTGGGTCGCGCGAAGGTTTCCAATCGCGAGGCGACGTTTACCGCGTCGCCCAGGGCCGAATATTCCATCCGTCGATCGGAACCCAGGTTGCCGACGATGGCGATACCCGTGTTGATGCCGATCCGAACTCGTAGCGGCGTCTTTTGCCCCGGGGCGGAGAACCCGGCGATTCGCTCCTTCATTTGCAGCGCCGTTCGCACGGCGCATGCGGAGGCGTCGTCGGTCGCCACCGGCGCGCCGAACAGCGCCATCACGGCGTCTCCGATGTATTTGTCGATGGTGCCCCCGTTGGCGAAGACGATGTCGGTCATCACGGACAAATACTCGCGAATGAACTTGGCCAAATCGGTGGGCGTCAGCGATTCGGACATTTTCGTAAACGAGACGATGTCCGAAAACAAGATGGTGACCTTGCGCTCCGCGGCGGCGAGCGGATCTTCGACGTCGGCGCGAGCGGAAATTTGCTCGACGATCTGCTTGTCGATGTACTTGCTCAAATAATCTCGCACGTGGCGCTCGGCGGCGACCTGACGCGACATGCGGTCGCGTTCGATGCCGAGCGCCGCCTGATGCGCCACCGCCAGCAGCAGGTCCAAATCGAGACTGGAGAACGTCTTGCTGGGCGTCGTGGAATCGAGCGATATCAGGCCCGTGATGCTGTCCATCGTCCACAGCGGAACGCACAACGTGCAATACACCTCCATCTCCGCGAGCGACTTCAGCGCCTGAGCTTCGCCGGCTTTCTGCTGAATGAGAACTCCCTGCCGGCCATTGAGCACGCGCGACAGCACCGTCCGGCTGATGCGCACCGAATCTTCGTCCTGCATGCCGTGCGCCGCGATCGGCACGGGGTTGCGGTTCTCGTCCAGCAGGCACAGCAGCCCGCGATCGGCGCCGGTTTGCGCGACGACGATGGCCAGGATTTCCTTCAAGAGCTCTTCCGGCTCGAAAATGCGAGTGAGCTTCTCGGAGACTTGCTGGATGAGCTGCAACTTTTTCTCGGCCGACGACTCGGCCGCCGCGGGGCTCTCATGAGCAACTTGGATCGTATCGCTATCCGAAGCGCTAAGATCTTGGGTGACGGCCGTCGGCGATTGCCCCGAAAGTTCGACGTTCACTACCGCGATGTCCGACATGCGACCGCGATCGTCGGTGGCGATCGAGAACATCGGCATGTTTCGCCTCGGCGCAATTGTGTCCATGAAACCTGAGGATTCGCTTGCCAGCGACTGCAAGAGGGAGTTGTGAACGCTCGTCGGCGGCTTCGGCCTGACGACGGCGGGGCGCGCGAACGCCTCGGACCCGTCGAAGTCCTCGAAGGTGATCACGGCGCGCCCGATCCGCACTTCGTCGTCGGCGGCGATGGGGGCCATCAAAACCGACTGACCGTTGAGCGTGGTGCCGTTGGTGCTGTTGAGATCTTCGAGCGCCCAGCCGTTGCCCTTCTTGCAAATGCGCGCATGCAGCGACGACGCCGAAAGATCCGCGAGGACGACATTATTCTGCGGACCGCGGCCGAGCGTCGCCTCCTCGCCTTCGAGCAGGTGATGCGATACGATCCCGTTCGCTTCAATCCGTAGCCTGGGCACGAGACCGCCGTCCTTGGAAAAGTGGCGTTGCAGTTGACAGGCCTGAGTATAAGCGACCCGCTCCGATCGTCGCAAATCCCAATCGTCCGACGGGGCGACCAGAATGTGGCTTCCGCCGGGACTGCGGCGCGCGGAAACTGACTCGCCATGGGGTTTGCGGCGAGCTATGATCGGAACGCCTTCGCAGCCGCCGTTGAGCGGTCTGCCCAGCCTTGTTCGCCAAGACGACCCACGCTTGTGATCGGCGACAATCCAGAACGTACGCTACCGTTCGAAGATGCGATGCGCGTCGATGCGCTCCGCGAGGAGTTCGCGCGCGCTTGGAAAACTGGCGCGGGGCCGCGGATCGAAGACGTGCTCCGACTGGTCGATGGCGAGATGCGCCCGGCGCTGTTTCGCGAGCTGCTGAAGATTGAAATCAAACAGCGGCACGTTCGCCGCGAGATGGCGAAGATCGAGGAATACGTCGGGCGCTTTCCCGACTATGTGGAAGCTGTCGCCGAAGTGTTCCGGATTACCGTCGCCGGCACGGAAACTACCGCGGGGCTGGCCCGAGCGCCGGCTAAGCAGCGTAGCGGTTTGCACGTTCGATGTCCGCACTGCCGTACCCCGATTGAGCTGGCGCCGGAGGCCGAACTGGAGGCGATTCGCTGCAGCTCGTGCGGCAGCGACTTTAGCCTGACGACCGAAGACGACCAGAACGCGACTCGCGACACCCGCGGTTTTGCCCAGGTCGGTCATTTTCGGCTCATCGAGCGCCTGGGCATGGGCGCCTTCGGCACGGTTTGGAAAGCGCAGGACGTCGAACTGGACCGCACGGTGGCGATCAAGATTCCAAGGGCCGAGGATCTCGACAAGCATCGTCAGGAAATGTTCCTGCGCGAAGCCCGCTCGGCTGCACAGCTCCGCCACCCGAACATCGTTCCGGTGTACGAGGTAGGCCGAGACGGCGAGACGCTGTACATTGTCAGCGAGTTCGTCCGGGGAATCACGCTTTCGGATCGACTGACGGCCGGCCCGCTCGGCTCGCGCGATGCGGCCGAATTAGGCGGCCCGCTGGCCGCCGCTCTGCATCACGCCCACGAACACGGCGTCATCCATCGCGACCTAAAGCCGGCGAACGTCATGCTCGACGAGCAGGGGGCGCCGCACCTCATGGATTTCGGCCTCGCCCGGCGCGAGGCGCACGAGATCACCGTGACTCGCGACGGGCAGGTGCTAGGCACCCCGGCGTATATGTCGCCGGAACAGGCGCAAGGCGACGCGCATACGGCCGACCGCCGCAGTGACGTGTATTCGCTGGGTGTCCTGCTGTTCGAGATGCTCACCGGCGAGCTGCCTTTCCGCGGGAACGCCCGCATGATGATTCACCAGGTGATCAACGAGGAGGCGCCCAGCCCGCGGAGGCTGAACTCCAGCGTTCCGCGAGACCTGGAGACGATCGCGCTGAAGTGCATGCAAAAGGAGCCGTCTCGCCGCTACCAAGCGGCCGAGGAGGTAGCGCTCGAACTGGCGCGCTACCTGCGAGGCGAGCCAATTGCGGCGCGCCCGGTTGGAGCCGTGGAGCGGCAACTGCGCTGGTGCAAGCGCAATCCCTTAGTATCGGCGTTGGTAGCCACGGCCGTCGGGCTGCTGGCGGGCGTGGCTGTGGTCGCGTCGGTCGGTTACACGCAAACGTCGCTGGCCTTGGCGCAGAAGAACGAGGCGGCGGCGACGTCGGACGAGGTGTCGAAGTTTATGGAAAACCTGTTCCTGGCGGCGTCTCCGCTGGTATCGAGCGATGAGTACGGCGTGTCGCTGGCCTTTCGCGACCAGTCGGAAACGAATCTTTCCGCGCGAGAGATGCTCGACCGCGGCGCCGAACGCATCGAAGAGGAACTTTCCGACCAACCGCGCGTCCAGGCTCGACTGCTTGCCAGCATGGGCAACGCCTATCACGGCCAAGGCATGTTCGACAAGGCGACGGAACTGTTTCGGCGCGCGCTGGAGATCGAACGTACGCTCCAGCCGCCGGATCGGCTGGCGGAGGCGAAAGCCATGCACCGCCTGGGGGTGGCGTCGGGATATACTGGGGACTACGGCGAGTGCGAAGCCCTCCTGCGACAGTCGCTTGTCATGATGCGGAGCGGCGGCAAGGACGCGATCATGCCGGCAACGGCCGTTCAGCAGTCGTTGGGCTTGTTGCTAATGGCTAAGACCGAGTTCGACCAGGCCGACGCCCTGTTGCGACAAGTCGTCCAGACGCGACGAGAACTGCGCGGGCCCAACCATGCCAGCGTCATCGTCGGGCTGCAAGCCTTGGCGGCTCTGCAACTGACGATCGGTAACGAGGAGGAAGCCGAAGGGACGATCGTCGAAATGCTGCAATGCGCGTCGTTGAACCGCGACGGAAATTGGAACAAAGCGGCGGAAGTCGTCGGCAATTATCAACGCGGGCTCAATGCTCGCGACCTCGGCAACGACCGGCAGGCCGTCGACTTGCTCGAGCAAACCATTCGCGACTCGACGCGGATGTTGGGGAAGTACCATCCCTTCTTGGCGATTATGATGTTCGAGTACGGAGTGGCGTTGGATCGCATCGGCGATCACGACTCCGCCATCGACGTGCTCGAGCGGGCCGTGAATCTTGGCGGGGGGTTGGTCAGTTCCAAGCATCCGCTACTATTGTTTGCACGGCGGAGCATGGGTTCGGCGTACATCGGCGCCAAGCAGTACGAGAAAGCCGATCGCTTGCTGAGCGAGTTATCGCCAGACCTGGTGGCGGCGTGGGGCGAGCGATCGTGGCAATACGCCGATCATTTGGCGACGACCGCCGTCTTGCGGCTGCGCACCGATCGCCGAGACGACGGCGTCGCCCTGGTGGGGCGCGCCTTGGCCATTACGAAGGAATCTCGCCCTGCCCATCGATCGCATCGAGACTCGTATACCGTCAGCCTGTGGTGGGAACTCGCCGACGACCTAATCGCGGGCGGCGATCTTGAGACGGCGCATCGCGCCATTGCCTACGGCGAACGGGTTGCTGCGGAAAGGCAAGCCTATTCCGTGTGGACTGATTCATTTGTCTTTCTGAAAGCGAAGATTCTTATTCGAGAAGGACGTCCTGACGAGGCGGTAAGGCAGCTTCGCATAGCGCTGCAGTCGCTGAAGAGACACGCAGGCCCCGAGCACGAAGCGACTCGCCAAGCCGAGCAGGCGCTGCGCGACGCGGAAAAAGCGGCGGCAGGCGCTGCGGGCGCACCGGACACCGGCGATGAGGATCAGTCGTCCGCATCGCCGCCGGCGATAGTGGAGCGGGCTCGATAGGCGTTCGGGTCGACTTCGTCTTGAACGAAATGAACGGAGCCGTCGGCAAGTAGAAAGTTGGCGCCGCCCGAATGGTCGCTGCGGAAGTTGGGAACTCGATGCGGATTGTCGGGGTTGCTAAGCGTGCCGCGGCAATCCGAGGGGATCTCATCGACGTAAAGGAATTGCGTTACCGGTTGCTTGTTCAAACGATCGACGGTGCTGGCGAAGTGGCCGGCCGAGGCCCATTTGAACCGCGTGTAGATACTGCGGACGTTGCCTGAGCCGATCCAATATTGCCGCGCTTGGTAGGGTTCGCTCGAGTATCCCTGTCTTGGAGTGGCCATATCGGGGGTCGTGCATCCAGGGTCTTGGCACATCAGGCCGCCCGATCCTTCGCCCATGGCAAAAGTATGGCTCGTGCCATCCTCCACCATCGCCATTGGCAGTTCGAGCTTGAAATCGAACAATCCCAATTCGGATGACGGCATCTGCAGTGGCGACGTGCAAAAGGCGTCGCTGGCGCCTTTGGAAAACACATAGTCGGTCGCGCCGAGGACATGCCCGATCGGCGACTGGATGGTAGCCGCGGCGAATTCGAAGAAAGAATCGTCGGTCGGATTGGTTCGGTCGCCCACCGAAGGGCAAAGCAGCATGGGAATAACGGCGCTGGCGACCGATGCATCCTGCATGTACCAGGGCTGCTCGGCGTCGTAGCGGGCGGCAAGGTTGGCCTGCTCGAAAAAAGGCAGCATTTCCGTAAGGCCATTGGCGAAGATGCCATCGGCCCCCCAGAGGTCCGCACTCTTAAAGTCTTCCTTCACCACGGTGCCGATGGGGAGCCGACGCCGAGCGCTCTCGAAGTTGAGCATGGCAACGCCGAGTTGCTTCAGATTGTTGACGCAGGCCGCGCGGCGGGCGCTCTCGCGGGCCGCCTGCACAGCCGGCAGCAACAGGGCCACGAGCACGCCGATGATGGCGATGACTACCAGCAGTTCTACGAGCGTGAAGCCCCAGCGAGTCGCCCGTATGCGGCGGGGCCAGCCGCCCTCACATGCCGTGCGAGCGTCTCGATGCACGCGCGCCGCGTGGCCCCGCCGGCGAGTTACCTGGCGACTCCTGCACATGTCACAACCCCTGTTGAGTGGTTGTATTGTGAATGACGATAGCTTATAAAAGGCCGCGATACACATTGTATGACATACATGGCGGTTTCGCGCAGCGAGTGTAATCGCTGGCGGGGCAATCAGTCAAGCTGCCCGCCTCCAATCTCAGGAGAACTGCAAAGTCCCGCGCGCTTGGTCATTCAGAGGTACTCCGAAGATTCTGACCGGACTCTTCGGAGTATCTCAGGTCGCCACGGCGAGTCGCTGCGGCGAGGTACTGGTTCCGGACATTGCAGTCCTCCTGCCTCCAATCTTGGACTACCACACCTACATTCTTGATATCGAGGAGCGCCATGATGCAAGTTGCGCCTGCTTCCAACGCCGTAGGAATGCGTCCAAGATTGCGGTCGGTGCGACGATACCGCGCCTTTAGCGGACCGTGCTTGGGTCTGTCGCTGTCGCTCGCAATCGTCCTCGTCGCGTCCCATGCGGCCCTCGGTCAAACCGTGCAATTCCAAGTCAACTCGACGCTCAGTACGATTAACCTGACTCCAGCTACGTTCAGCGGCTTCTTGGTCGCGTCGGGAACTAAGCTGACCAGTACCGTTGGCGTCGTGCAGCAGCGCCCACAAAGCTTGAACGCGAAGCTCTCGGGAGTGCTGGTCGGCACGATCAGCGGCGGCGTCTTCTCGCTCGACTCGCAAAGCTTGGTCGTCGCCCTGGAGAATCCCGTCGGGCCATTTATTCCCGATTCTACCGGTGTCGTCGACGTGTTCGGCGGCCTGGCCGTAAGCAATTTTGGCGGCGTGATGGAGACCGAGTCGACGATCGCCGTGCGCGACGTCACGGCACGTTTGCTCGGCGGAGCGATTGCGGTCGGCGCCCCGGCCAACACGCTCTCGATCGAAGCCGCCGGGGTGCTCGACATTCTCGATTTTGACGGATTCGGCTATTCCGAATCGCTGACCGATCTTCTCGATCCGGCGTCGAACACGTCGTCGCAACCGGTTACTGGCAATCTGGCCAATACGATTACGATCCCCTACAGCTTGGACTACATCTTCGACAATTTTTCCGTGGGCGACGGCCGAGTCAGCTTGACGGGGACAGTGGTAGCAACCCGCGTCACTACGACGATTCCCGGCGACTTCGACGGAAACACCATCGTCAATTCCGCCGACCTGACGCGATGGCGCGGCGCCTTCGGCGTCAACGGCACGGCCGACGCCGACGGGGACGGCGATAGCGACGGCGCCGACTTCCTCGCTTGGCAACGCAATCTTGGGCGTAGCGCCGTCATTGCGGCCGAGACTATCCCGGAACCGTCGGCCGCTTGGATGGCCTGTTTCGCTGTCGCCGCGGCCGCATCGCATTCTGGACGCCGACGCGAGATTGGCCGCGCGTCGCCAAGGGCAGGCTAGCGCACCGCGCTGGCATCCGCGATCGTGACGGAGTTTTCTCGCAGCAAGATTCCCTGGCGGAAGGCCAAGTCGACCAGCGCCTTGTTGTAGGCGGCGGCGCCTTCCTGGTACGCGCGCTCGGCCTCGGCCACGGCGACTCGCGTTCGCAGCAGTAGGTCGAGCGAGCTGCGCCCGGCGTCGTAGTCGGCCTCCACGGCTTGAAATCGGCGCTGCGCCGCATCGCGACGGCCGGCAGCCGTGCCGACGGCCGCGTAGGTGCGATCGAGCTCGTGGAAGACGTGAGCCAGCTCGTGGCCGATCTCCGACTGCTGCGCCTCGAACGTCGCCCGCGCCTTGGCCAGCAACAATTGCAGATTTTGCACGCGGGTTTTTGCCAGTCGGAAGCCCAGCGGCATCGAGAACTCGAACCCGACGTTCCAACCGGCTTTATCCGCGTCGATCAGCGACGAGACCGCGGTGGAATCGCCGCCAATGAGCTCGTCGCCCGTGCCGTTGAGCTGAGCGCCGGCGACCGCATCGAACTGCGGATGAGCGAGGCTGCCCGCCGCCAAGCCTTGCAACGACAGGCTCTCGATCCGCAACTGCTGTTGGCGCAGTTCGAGTCGATTGAGCAGCGCCGTGTTCACGACGCCGTCCCAATCGAGTATCACCTGCCCCAGGCGCGGCCGGTCGACCGGCATCAGCAGTTGGCCGTCGTTCAGCGCTAGGCCCGTGAGCCGGCGAAGTCGGTTCTCGACTTCGAGGATATTCGAGAGGGCGTTGTCGACCGCGCGCTGCCACTCGAAGAGGTTCTCTTCCGCGTAGGCGCGATTGGCGGCGTCGCCGCCGTCGAGGCCCACGTCGGCGCGAGACTGGACCCTTTGGAACAATTGTCCGGCGCTGGCCAACGCAGCGGCTTGGGTGCGATACGTTTCGTGCGCGAGCCAAAGGTCCCAATACGCCTCGATGGTCTGCTTCATCAGCAATTGGACGCGCGTTTCGAACTCTGCGACGGAAATGTTCTGATCGAGCCTCGCGATGGCGACGCCGCGTCCCGGGTTGGGGTTAATGCTCGAGACCGGACCGGCGACCTCGGTAAAGCCACGGCCGCGGCCGGCCCACAGCGGTTGTCGCAGCTCGCCTCGCAAGTAGCCGGCGTAGCGCGAGTTGAAAGCCTGGCTTGGAAGACTGTTGGGAACGTAGTTCCACGCATGAACCAGCGACGCCACGCCGCCCCCGGACAGCGGCTTGTCGAGCCGGCCGTACAGCGACCCCGACTCGGCGACCAGGATATCGGTGGCGGGAATGCTGCCGGTGAGGAATCCGTTGCTGCGGGTCAAGGCGTTTTGGCCCCACTGCGAGCCGGCCGACGCTTGGAGGTCGAACGCGGCCAGCGCCGCTTGCTCCCCGCCGGCGCTCGATGCTTGTATCGAGGTATCCAGCGCACTAGGGACCAGTGCGGGGTTGAAGAGCACTGCGTTTCCCTGCGATAGAAACTGCCGATCGTCGAGGATAATAGCGTTTCTCCCCAAGGCGATGCGGAGGATGTCGTCGATCTGAAGCGGGCGGATTTGATCGGCGCGGAGGTCTTCCAAGCGACGCACGGCGGAGAATCGAATCGGCTCGGCAACGCCGGCGGATCGCAGAGCGACATCCGGCTCGTCGGTGAGCGGCGGCGGTAAGGGTTCCTGGTAGGACGCCTGCTCGACTTCGTCGAATTTCCACGCGCCGCCGGGCCGCGACAACGGAGAGAAACAGCCGCTCCCGCTTGCGGCGAGCGACAGGAACATCGCGCCCCGCACGACGTTGCCGACACGCGTCGCTGGACGGGGTGGACCTGTCATCTATGGTTTCCGCAACGTCCTTTCGGCCATGTCATTTTTAGAACGCATCCCACTCGGATCGCATTACGAGCAAGCGACGCGGACGGCATTTTTTGGGTCGGGCTAAGAATCGAGCCCGGTTCTGGATTCTTCGTTGCGCGGTTTGGCTTGCACCCGCTTCACTTTATCTCCATGCGTGCTGATTGCTCGCCCCCCGCGGGCGTCTTCGGGATGTACATCACGCCGACGAGTCCTTCTCGCAGCAATCCGCTGCGATTGTCCAACTCGGCCGCGACGCGTACGCGTTGCGAAACCGGCTCGACTTTGACGTCGACGAACGTGATCGATCCGGAAAACACGCGCTGGGCGAACTCCGGTGGCGCCGAAGCGCCCTCGATTCGCACCTGGATGCTCGCCTGCGGGCGGACGAAGGGCAAATCGGCGAGAGGGACGTCGCCCTCCACGCGGATTCTTTCGGTATTGACGACCTCGGCGACGATCTCGCCTTCCTGAACGACCTCGCCCGGTTGTTTATAGACCGCGCGAACTTGAGCGGCGAACGGGCTTACGACGCGAAGCGCGTCGAGAGAGGCGCGAATTTCGTCGAGGCGTAGGCGGGCCACGGCCAAGCCATGCTCGGCTTGCTCGTATTGCAACGAGGCCCGGTCGGCGGAGAGTCGCAATTCTTTGAGTTCGAGGTCGGAGACGGTACCGACGTTTTGGCCGTTGGCCATCAGCGCTCGCTCGTGCTTTAGCTCGGCGAGTTCGAACGCTTTCTGAGCGAATCGCACCTCAATGTCGTTGTTCGCTTCGCGCTCGACGATCGCAAGATTGGCTTTGAGGACTGCGTCGCGCAAGCGAGCGACGTCGCCGCCGGCGGCGATCGTGGCGCCGGGCAGGGCGATTTGAGCCAGGATGCCGCGCCGCTCACTCGCCAGTTTCACGTCGTCGACGAACATGATGCGACAGCCCTGAGCCGCAATAAAGGGCTCGCTTTCCCGCGAATCGCCTGCCGCCGCGGCGCACAGGCTCGCCAGCGACAACGCGGCCAAGCCGAGGAGACCTGCAAGGGGCGGAGAATGGGCCATGGCGACAAGGGGTGCTTGCGATGAACCGACGCGGCCGCTCGGCAGACTGCATCCGCGCCGCCGCCGCTTGGCCGTAGGGGCGGCGAATCGTACGGCGTCGCTTCGCGGGGTGCAATGACATTTGGTCGCAAGCACGTTGAGCGAGCGAGCTTAGTTGAACGGGCGGTGCTGGCCGTCTATACTGCACGCCGTCCTGGTGCTGGCAATGCTGTCTGGGCCGTTCGTGAATCGCAATGTCGAACATTAAGGCCAATCCGCCCATCAATCTTGCGCAGTTGTCTCCGCGGTTGGCCGCTAGCAAGGGGCCTAGCGACGAATGGCTGGCCGACGAAGAGCTGCAATCGCTGTCGATTTTTGCGGGCTTAAAGAAGAAGATCGACTTCCGAAAAACTCCCGGCGCCACCTACCTGTGGCACGGAACGCCGGGTCGGGTGTTGTTCGTGCAGGGCGACGCCGGCGCTACGGCGTTCTACATACTCGCGACCGAGGAAGTACTCGGGCTGCGTCGGCGGCAACTAGCGTTGCTCCGGCAGTTCGAGCAAGCGGGCGACGACGATGAGACCCGCAAGGGGTCGCACCTTGCGGGCATGTCGAACAAGCAACTGCAGGAGCTAGCAGCGCGATACGAGCAGCAGATCGCGTCGCTCGAATCGTCGCGAGAGCGCCGCGAGGGCGAACCCGAGCTGCCCGCGCTCGCGGTGCATGTCCTACCGGTGGATCAGCAGCGCGTCGCGGCCAAGACGGGGTGGTTTCGCTCGCTGTTGCGGCGAGCGCGGCCGGCCGCGCCCTCGGGGTCGGTGGCTCAGCGGTATATTCCCGTCGACGCGCCAGTGGCCATCGACTCCCAAGAACGGTTCGGCGCCCTGTTCGCCGGCGATTTATTCGGGGAAATGAGTTGCATGAATCGCTCGCCTCGTTCGGCCACGGTGGTCGTCGAGCGAGACTGTTACATTCTCGAAATGGCGCGCAGCGCTTTCGAATCGCTGCGCAGCGACCCGCAGCAGAAGCAGAAGCTCGACGAGATTTACCGCGAGCGCTTGCTGGGTACGTTTCTACAGCGACTGTCCCTCTTCGCCGGCCTCGACCCGGCGTTGATCGATCCCTTGGTGCGGGTCGCGGAACTGGAAACCCACGACGCGGGCGCCCTGGTGTTCGAGCAGGGCGATACGGCCGACTCCGTGTATATCGTGCGCAGCGGATTGGCGAAGGTGATCGAGAACGTGGGCGCGAAGTTGCGGGCCGAGGACTTTGCTCCGCAGTATTGGGACGCGCTACGGGACGAAGTAGCGACGAGCGCGTCGCAACCTGAAGCCGTCCGCGACTACGTCGCCAACGCGCTGGGCGACAACCTTCGGCAGGCGCTGGGCAGCGCCCGTGCCGAGGGCCTGCCGACGGCCGAAGGCGCCGCCGCCGCGGTCGACGCGCTCAATGCTTTTATCTGCCAGCGGGAAGTCCCCAAGCAATTCGGCAAGCTGGCGCGAGACGCCGTGCAACTGGTGAACTCGCGCGAGCTGGATCAGATCGCCAGGTACTTTGCGGAAAAGGTCGAGGATTGGTCGGATGTGGAACGGCGCCTGTATTTCCGATGCGTGCTCGAGGGCGCGTATCCCGCCGGCGTTCCGCGGCGGCTGAATTGCTGCGGGCCGACGCGAACGCTGGCCTATGCGGGGCAGGGCGACGTGATTGGCGAATTGGGCGTCGTATTGGACGAACCTCGGCACGCCACCTGCGTGGCATACGATCACCCCGACGGTCGCATCGACATGCGCGTGCCCGATTCGCGCAGCGGCGCCGTGCCCTCGCAGCTCGAACTGGTGAAGATTCGCCGCGACGATTTCACGCGGGTGCTGCAAGGCTCGGCCGAGCTTCGCGAACGAGTAAAACGGATCGTCGATAGTCGGCGACCCTCGGCCGCCGCCGCCGCAGGTCCGCAGCAGGCCGAAGACTGGAGCCTGCGGAATCTTCCGGAATTTGAGGATCTCGGGCTGGTGCAGGGTCAGCGGCTGATGTTGATCGACCTGGACCGCTGCACGCGATGCGGCGAGTGCGTCAAGGCGTGCGTCGCCGCGCACGACGACGGCCACACGCGACTCTACCTCGACGGCCCGCGATTTGGCGACTACCTCGCGCCCATTTCCTGCCGCAAGTGCCTCGACCCCGTGTGCATGATCGGGTGTCCGGTCGGAGCGATTCATCGCGGCGACCGCGGAGAGATTCGGATTCGCGACTGGTGTATTGGCTGCAGCCTGTGCGAGCGCCAGTGTCCCTACGGCTCGATTCACATGAGCGAGTTGGATGGCGACCTCGAGGTATCGACGCCATTGCTCGAGCTGCTCGAGAAGGAAGTGGAGTTGAAGGAAGTCAAGAAGCGGGCCGTGGTGTGCGACTTGTGCGCCTCGACCAATCTCGGTCGCGAAGCGTGCGTCTACGCTTGCCCGCACGATGCGGCGATGCGCGTCGACGGGATGCAATTCTCCTTCGAGCGAATCGGTTAGCGGCTCGGCAATATACTGATGGCGGTTGGGCCGCGTGCTTATCGATAAGACACATCTTGGTTGGGGACTGGCCGCCGCCGCCGCCTGGGGCTTGGCGACGGTCGGTTATGCGGTCGCCGTTGCCGGTAGGAGCGACGCTTCGGGCGGTAGCGTGGCCGGGCTGACGTTTGGCATGTTGAGCTTGACGGCGATGACGCTGGCCGGCCTGCTGGCGGTGCGCAAGAAATTCCCGACGCTTCGCGTCGGTAGCGCGCAGTTTTGGCTGCGGGGTCATATTTGGCTGGGGCTCTTGAGCGTTCCGCTGGCATTTTACCACTCGAACTTTCGGTGGGGAGGCGCGCTCGAGCTGGCGTTTACGTGGGTGTTCATGGCCGTCATCGTCAGCGGCGTGTTCGGACTGGCGATGCAACAGGTTCTTCCGCGATTGCTCAAGGTGCGCGTACCCATGGAAACGTTCCCCCAGCAAATCCCCTACCTTTGCGGAAAGTTTCAAGAAGAAGCAGACCAGCTAATCAAAGACTTGCAGGGGCCGGTGAAAAAGGCCGTACCGCCCGCCGCGACGACCGCGACAAGCGCCACCGCCGTACCCTCCGCGGCAAAGGCCGCGATGGCGGCCAACGCGGCGGCGAATGTTGCCGTCGCCGTTTCACCGCCGGCG
>JBGSYU010000715.1:0-5396 GCA_041750715.1 Lacipirellula sp. | reverse complement strand
CCGTCGCCGAACAGCATCAGGGCCGTCGCCGAATCTTCCGCAGCGTAAGAGTGGGTGCGATTCCGCATGTCGGCCACGACTCGCCGGGGCGGGCCGAACCACCAGGCGAGCAGATCGAGCCGGTGGGACCCCACGTCGCTTAGCACGCCGCCGCCGGAAAGTTCGGGCCGCACCCGCCACGCCTTGGGGTCGTCCGCCGGCGGGGCGTACCAACTGTGCAGCGCTACGCGCAGCAGCGCGATCTGTCCCAGTTCCTTCGCGTCGAGCATCGCCTTGACCCGCTGGAAGGTGGGCCAGAACCGGCGGTAATAGGCCACCGCTAAATGGCCCTCGGCCGCTTCGGCCGCCTCAAGAATCTTGCGTCCTTCGTCAGCGTTCAGGGCCATCGGCTTTTCGACGATGACGTGCTTGCCGGCTTGTAGCGCGGCGATCGCCTGCGATGCATGCAGGTAGACCGGCGTCGCCAGATACACGGCGTCGACCGCCGGGTCGGCCAGCATCGCGTCCAGGTCAGTGTAGACGTGTTCGGGATGCAAGCTCGCCAAGTCGTCGGCCCGGGCTGCCGGATCGCGGGTGACGCACGCGTGGACACGACTCTGCGGCTGAGCGAGGATCGCCGGACCGACGCGCTTGCGCACGATGTCGCCCAGTCCGACGATTGCCCAGTTGAGGTGTTGCGTAGTCATATAGAGTGTCGCTAGACGCCGGCTAACGTCTCTTTAATGGCCCAGGCGATGTACTGGCAATCGTCCGGCGTGGTGTGCGGAAACAGCGGCAGGCTCACGACCTGCTCGGAAGCCTGCTGGGCGATCGGGCAGCGGGCCGCCTCGGCGGAATATCCCAGCGAGCTCATCGCCTCCCACGTCCACACGGCCGGGTAATGAATGCCGCAGGCAACCCGATAGTTATTCTTCAGCGCCGCCAAGAACGCCGCGCGATCCATCCCTGCCTGCTCGACGTCGAGGCGGGCGACGTACAGGTGGCAACCGTGACCCGCTTCGATGCCCGCCGGGCGAATAATCTCCGGCACGTCCTCCAGCAGTTGGTGCATCTGCTGAAAAACCTCCAGCCGGCATGCAATGACGCGGTCGATCTTGGCCAACTGCGTGATGCCCACCGCGCACTGCGGCTTGGTCATCCGGTAGTTGAAGCCGATCGTCGGCACGCGGAGCTGCGGGCCGTAAACGTAGCCGAACGTTTTCTTCCGCCGCACGATCTCGGCGAACGCTTCGTCGTTGCTCGTGACGGCGCCTCCCTCGCCGAGCGTCGTCATGTTCTTGTTCGATTGGAAGCTGTAGCAGTTGGCTAGCCCCCGTCCGCCAATGGGTGCGCCGCGATACTTCGATCCAACGGCATGGGCCGCATCGTAGATGACGGGGACGCCGCTCTTCGCCGTGATCGCGTCGAAGGCGTCGCAGTCGGCCGCCAGCCCGGCGAAGTGGACCGGCAGGACGGCCTTGGTTCGCTCGGTGATCCTCCTAGAAACATCCGCCGCATCGAGACACATCGTCGCCCGATCGACGTCGGCAAACACGACCTTGGCGCCCAACGCCACAGCGCAGGTGGCCGTGCAAACGAAGGTGAGCGGCGTCGTGATCACTTCGTCGCCGGGGCCGACGCCCAGCGCCATCAGGCACAGGTCGAGCGCCGTGCCGCAGCTATTGACGGCCGCCGCCTTGGCGGCTCCTTCGTGCTTGGCGAGCGCTTGTTGAAAGTCGTTCTCCTCCGGCAACGGGAAGAAACTGCCGCCCGGCGCGGCGGCTTGCTGCATCACCGCGTTGGCGGCGTCGACGTCGTCCTGCTCGAACACGCCGCCCAGCGCGGCAAACGGGACTTCGCGAATGGAGGGGGCCAATGGCATTGTTTCGTGGTATCTCAGTAGAGGGAAACGGGGAGTTGACGGGCACCACAGCTCACGCGCTACAAGTGTTCTTTTCTCGACGATCCTGTTCATCCTTCGCGAAAGGCAGAGTACTCCGCATCGCTGAGGCGATCTCGCCCATCGTCGCCGGGATCAGACGCACTTCGTGTCGGTCCGCTAGGTCGACGCAATCGGCGAGCATTTGGCGAAGCGTCTGGCGACGAAAGTCGGCGGCGTCGGAGAAGTCGAAAATGTTGTGACTGAGCGCGACGATCGCCTTGATGGGCTGCGGACGCTGTTTCTCTCGGTTAAGCATCTTGTCGATCATGAATCGCTGGTTCTTCGCATCGAACAGCTCGACGCGCAAGTCCTGCGGATGACCGCCCGACCAGAGCATGGAATCGGGATCGGTCGTCACGGGAATCTCGACGAGATCGAGCCCCCCTTCGAGCAGCCGATTCGCGGCGTGCGCGTAATGGACGTGCGCCGGGGCGCCCGTCCAGTTGCTACAAAGATTCGCCATATTGCGGCCGGGCATGGAATGCGAGCAACTCGTGAACCCTAGGTCCGCAGTAACCGGAAATGTCGCATCGTTGGCAGAACAACTGCCCGTGCGAAAACTGCGCGGCTGAAATCCTAACGCATCGGACAATTGCCGCAGCCCGTGAGCGTACATCTCGCGCTGGTCTTGGGCTGAGTAGGCGCCGCAATAATCGCTATGGCTCTCTTCCTGGGGATGATAATGGAGTCCCACCTCAACTCCTTCTTCGACCATTTGTCGAAACAACTGCGGATACGCCCGGGCTTCGGAGGGCAAGACGAACAACGTCACGCGCATGCCGGCGCCCACGACCACGTCGACGAAACCTCGCACCGAACGGCGGCCCAATTCAGGATTAGCCACCGCGCGCTGCGTCGCCTCGCAATCGAGCGTCCAACAAAAATGGATTTCGGGCATGCTCACTGGCGCGTCCTATCCATTGGGTCGCAATGGCCTAGGTTGTAGATGATCGTCGGCTAACTCACACCTAACCGGAAAACGTTCACTTTTCATCCAGCACGCGGCGGCTCTGTTCCAGGGCTTGCCGCGAACCGGTGCGGAGAAAACCGATGTCGCCGCCGCAGGCGAGGAGTCGATAGCCCAGTCCTAACGCATCGCGCAAATCGTCCGGATTGGCCACTGGCACGCCGCACGCCTTGCCCGCGGCACGAGCCGCGGCCGCGACGGACCGCTGCGCCTCCACCAGCAAATCGCTCTCATGGATTACAGTGTTGACCGGAAGCCCCAGGCTAAGCTTCATGTCGTCTCCGCCGAAGAACAAGGCATCCACGCCGTCAGTCGTCGCAATGCTATCCACGTTCTCCAGGCCCTCACGCGACTCAATCTGGACAATCACCGCCGGCTCGCAGGAGAGGTAGTAGTCTCGTCCATGCACGTCGATCGGACGTCGACCGCCGAACGACCGCTTACCCCGCGGCGGAAATCGTAAAGCTGCGACCACCGCAGCGGCCGTCGCGCGAGTATCCACTTGCGGGATCATCACCGCCGAGGCGTTGGTATCCGCATACTGGCCTAATAAGCCGGGATCGTGCGAGGGCGCCCGTAAGACCGTTTCCAATTTCAAGGCCGAAGCCGTCCTCACCGCTCGCAGGGCGCTTTCCACAGAAAACTGCCCGTGCTGACCGTCGATCCATACGAAGTCCCACCCTGGTCCGATGGCTTCCAGAATTCCCTCGGCCGGGTAGCCGTTATACAAGCCTAAAAGGGCATCGCCCGCGCGTAGCCGGCGGCTGAAAGTATTGTCGCTTACGTCTGCCATTATTCGTTCGTCGACGATGACCGCCGAGCAGATGACCGCCGAACAATTGACTGCCGAGGGGCCGGGTAGACGCCTACCGCTGAGGAACGCCCAATGATATGGCGTTTTTTGTTGAGTTTTAGCGTAACCGTTTTTTTGAAGTTGGGTGCGATTGACGCTGATAAGGCCTCATCCCTCCGAACGATGATTTTAACAACATAACTAGGCATTTGTAAATAGATAACTATACTAATGCCCTGGCCCTCAGATTGTCTTTATCCGCTTGATTTTCATTGACTTCTATTTTTTTTGGGGTAATTTCCGAAAGTCATGGTCATTTTATTGACTAGTTATGTGCAGTTAGGTTATGATCGCGCGATATGAGCGCCGCCAGCACCCCCAAATTCGAGCAGATCAAGCGACGGCTCGTTTCCGATATCCGGTCGGGGCGTTTGACGCCTGGCAGTCGCATCGAGTCGGAAGCTGAATTGATGCAGCGGCACGGAGTCGCGCGCATGACGGTCGTCCGCTCTCTAAATGAGTTGCGACTCGAAGGCTTTCTGGTTCGGCAGCCGGGACGGGGCACATTCGTCAATGACGCCACGCCTGCGTCGAATTCGAGTAACCGAAAGCTGTCGGTCTTCGCTTTGATTACGCCGGAATTGCGGGGCGGATTTTGCCCCTCCTTGATCAAGGGCTTTAGCGACGCGTCAACTCAATTAAACCATCAGGTGTTGATCTGCGGCACCGATGACGAACTCGCGAAGCAGGGCGACACGATTCTCCAATTGATTGATAACGGCGTCGCTGGCGTGACCTTGCTGCCCACATCGCATGCCGCGTTTCCCATACATCACGTGCGGCAGTTGCAATCCAACAATATTCCGGTTGTGTTGCTACACCGGGGCGTACCGGGAATTTCAGCCCCGATCCTCACCTTGGAATATGAAAAGATCGGGCAGATGGCGGGCCGGGCGCTCGTCGGGGCCGGACACCGGCGCGTGGCGATTTTCAGCGCCAACGACTCGCCTGTGGTTGAGTCGTACGTTGCAGGACTACAAGACACGCTCTCAGAAGTGGGGGGCGAGGTTCCCGAGGGCCTGCGTCACTACGGCAGTCGATACAGTGAGGTGGTGACGCGGAAGCATGAGGCAGGAATCGACCAGGCGCTAAAGCGAATGCTGGCGCTGCCGGTTGGCGAGCGACCAACCGCCATTTTCAGCACTTGGGATTCCGACGCCGAGTTAATTTACATGGCACTGCGCAAGCAAGGCGTGCGCGTGCCGGATGACATGGCCCTCGTCGGTTTTGGCGGCGCCTGGCGAGGCAACGCCCTGACGCGAATTCTTACTTCGGTGACGGTCGACGAGGAACTGGCCGGCAAGACCGCTGCCGGCCTGCTCGAAGAGATGTCTGCTGGGCGCCGACCCATAGACGACGCCTACCGTTCGAGCATTCCGCTGGGCCTTCACAAAGGAGAGACGTTGCAAGGGCCCACGCAGGACGAAATTGCCGCAGCGAGCGGCGTCACGCAGCCCGTTTGATCGGCGAGCGATCCACGATCCGCATGAAAAGCAAATTTCAACAGTTCCGTCGCGTCCCATGCGGCCGCACCGGTCTAGTCTGTTGGGCAGTTCCCATTCTCTCAGGTACGAGGCAGAAAGGGGGGTCTTAATAAGCTGATTGTCTCTTTCATTTCGGCTCGCGATTGCGGGCACATTAGAGCTTCTCATCAA
>JBGSYU010000714.1:0-3996 GCA_041750715.1 Lacipirellula sp. | reverse complement strand
AGTGGATGGGGTCGGTTGTCTTTTGCAACTAGGAAGTTTCCCGGCGAAAAACGCTTCCAGTTGCAAAAGACTCCCGACCCCTTTCGCCATTGAGACCCACTACGGGCCATCTAAACAGCCATGCTAGCTACGGCTGGCAATCGGTATTGCCGGGAACGGGCGATTACCCATAATCACGCCCCTAGTTGTTACGACTTCCCGCGGTCGTTGTGCGCTGTTGGCGCCGGCGGCTCGCGGGGCGGCGACCTGAGCGATTCCCGTGTAAACGCACGCTCAGCCGCAAGCGGCTGGGTAGGCGTCGATAGCGGGCGGCCGACCTCACTCATTTGTGCCGGCCGCTCGTCAGGGAATCACCTGCAACTGAATGGCCGCACGCTGTGCGGCGCTTCAGCGCGTTTGTCGGCAGCACTTCCACGCACGATGTTTGGCCGCTGTCGGCGCCTCCCAATTCACGGATGAAGGAAAGGGCGCCCCCATGTCCAAGAAATTGGCAGCTTCGTCGCTGCTGGCGATCGGGCTTCTGCTGGGACTATCTGGCGAGTCGTTCGCTCGAGCCGATTGTCTGAAACAGGAATCCGGACGGCTGGCGGATCTGATAGCGCGGCTTGCTAGCAGAGAATTTGTGCTGGGCGAAGCGGAACGGGACGATCGGCCGTACGTCGATCCCTCGGCAGTGCTGAACGCCTTTCGGCATGTCGCCTCCGCGATGGCGTGGGGCAACGTACACGCGGCGGCCCGGCAGGCCGCGAAGCTCGACTACGAGGTGGTCGAGTTTACCGACGCGGAGACGAAGAAGTCGTATTACGTGCTGCGCGAAGATCTATCCGCCGTGGAGACGATTCGCGGATGGGGTTCGTTTATCGTCGATCCCAAGTGTCGCGTGGATGTGCTAGTCGAGGTGCCGCATCCGTTTGCGGACGCCTTTACGCCGGAAATTGGCGGCGTGGTGTTCGCCGCGTGCGGGGCGAAGGGATTCCTGTTGGCCGGGGCGCATCGCGAGAAGGCGGATGTACCGGATTTGGTCGACAGCGTGTTCCACCAAGTGCATACGGCTTGGATTGGGCCCTCGGCCCAGGTGACGGCGTGGCAGATTCACGGCTTCGCTTCGGTGAAGCATGCCTTTCCGCGCGGGGCGCAGGTGGTGACTTCCACCGGCGACGGCGGCGTTGCGCCAGTGGTGGCGGCGCTCGATTCGGCCCTCGAAGAGCATGGGCTGACGAGTTATGTGTTTAACGAGCTACCGGCCGATGCGGATGAGAATATGCAACTCAACGGCGGAGTGCCGGGAGTGACGTTTTCATCGCTGGCGGCGGCGAAGAATGAGCAGGGGCGACTATCGCGGAGTTTGGGCGGGTCGTTCGTACATATTGAGTTGGATGTCGATTTGCGCTCCGATGGAGCGAGCCGCAAGCTGGCCGGGTCGGCGATTGCGGCGGTGATTGACGGCGCGGCCGCCCAGGCGGCCGCGGCCGGCCCCAGCAAGGTCACGCTGGTTTCAGGGGAGTTGGAGTCGCCGCCTGAAGACCCCGCGGCAGAGGCCGTGACGGAAAAAGCGTCGACAATAGCAGGGGAGGTTCGCGTGGCGGCGAAGCCGGTTCGTACACAGCGCCGGACGGCGGCGCGGTAGCGGTACGCTCTGGGTTTTTGAAGCCGCTGGGCTTAGAATGGCTCAACGTCCTTCGTATCCACGACCGCAGCTTGCGACACCTCCTATGGCGAAAGCCGTCCTGCCCGCCGGGTATAACCAGCCCGAATTTGACGCCCCGCTCGAGATCGAGCTGAAGGAGCCGTGGCTTGCTGCGCTGTTGGCGTGGATGTTGCCCGGGATGGGGCACTTGTACCAAGGTCGCACCGGCAAGGGGCTGCTGTTCTTTGTCTGCGTGATGGGGACGTTCTTGTTTGGGCTGGCCATCGGCGACGGTAAAGTGGTGTACGCCTCCACGCGCGGCGAGGAGCCGTGGCGATGGCAGTATTACTGCCAGCTTGGCGTCGGCGTGCCGGCGCTGCCGGCGCTGGTGCAGCGCTCGCGGCGCGAGAATCACACGGAGCCGTTGTGGAACGGCTTCATGGCGCCGCCGAACCAGGAGCCGCAAGAATTAAAGGATGACTCGGGCAATATGACGATGCAGCCGAACGAACTGGCGAAGTGGACGATTGCGATGCACCCGCGCTACGAGCTGGGGACCGTATATACGGTGATCGCGGGGTTGTTGAATATCCTGGTGATCTGCGATGCATATGCGGGGCCGTTGCTATTGAATCCGCGGAAGAAGGAATTGGAGTTCGCTGCGGCGGGGGATGAATTGACGAAGGACGCGAAGACTCGGAAGTAGCAAGGCGGCGCTGCCGGTTTCGCGCTAAGCCGCAAGCGATGGATGGGACGGGATGGAGCTAAGCCGCAAGCGATGGATGGGACGGATATGATGGCGGACGCCGTGGCGAATGTTATTTGGATGCCGCCGTTGGCCATGGCGACGCTATGGTACGCATTGCCGCTGGTGGTGAGCGTTAGCCTGGTGTGCGCGGCGACGCGGCATGAGCTAATGGGCGCCATTCTGGAGCATGCGGTGCGATTTGGGGCGTGGCTGCTAGTGTTTATGGCCGTGTTTATGGGGTTATTGTGGTTGTTGGAGCGGATGGCTTAGCCTTTTGGTTCGGCGCTAAGCCGCAAGCGGCGGTTGGAGGGTTTGCGCCCGTAGCTCAACTGGATAGAGCACCAGGCTTCGAACCTGGGGGTTGGGGGTTCGAATCCCTCCGGGCGTACTCGATTATCCTTGCGAAAGCAGTGCGACGCGACGTTTAGCGCTCCAGTCGGAAACGGCGGTCGTTGCGGTTATCTTGGGGCGACGCATGAAGCTGCCCAATAGCGAACGAGCGGTTGTCGACCCGCGGAAGTTGACTTCATATTCTCTCGACCCAGAGCACGATGAGGGGCGGCACAAGGCACACCTGTTTGAGTCGTTGGTGGGCATCGATCGCCAAAATGTCGAGCTGCTACTCGATGCCGTCAAGAAAGCCGCTGCGTCCGGCGAGGCCGTCCTAGGAAAGTTGGACAGGTATGGCCAGCGATACGCGATCGACTTCCCGCTTACCGGTCCCGGCGGCACGGCAACGATACGCTCGGCATGGATCATCCGCAATGGGGAGGATTTTCCTCGATTGGTAACGTGCTTTATCCTGTAGGTGGAGGCGATCTATGAGCCACTCACGACATCCACAACCGCTCGACATCGTGGCGGTGCTGAATAGCGGCGGAGAATCGGACGTCGAGGTCGGGGACGTCGGCACAGTCGTTGAGCTTCTTCCCCCGGATGGACTTGAAGTTGAATTCCTCGATCGCGATGGCCGGACACGCTGTGTCGCCACGCTAACCACGGTTGACGTCCTCGTGCTCAACCGCGAGCGAACCCGGGTTGCTTGAACGGTGGGGGCCGTTAACTAGCCGGTAGGGTTTCCGAGCAGCATCAAAGAAAACCGACGTGTTAAGCCGTGGCGTCGAGGAGCAGCGCCGCTTCGGCGACCAGGCCGGGACCGAAGCCGAGCATCACGCAGGGGGGCGCGGCGCCGCTGGCGAGTAGCGACTTGAGGATGAACAGCACCGTCGCCGAGGACATGTTGCCAAAGTTGGCGAGCACGTCACGCGAAACTTGAGTCTGGTGGGCGGCCAGGCCCATGGCTGACTGGACGACTTCGAGAATTTTCGGCCCGCCGGGATGCACGGCCCAGCACCCGATGTCCGCCGGCTTCAGACCGCGCTCTGCCAGCCAGGCGGTGAGCCATCCGCCGAGGTGTTCGCGGATGAGCTGGGGCAGTTGCGTGGAGATGGTCATCGCAAAGCCGTGATTGCCGACGCGCCACGTCATGGCGTCGGCCGTGCCGGGGAACAGGTAAGAGCCGGTCGCGGCCAGACGCCAACGACGGGGCGTCGCCTTGGGCGTGTCGTCGGAACCGGCGGCGACGACGACGGCCCCGGCGCCGTCGGCGAACAGGGCGTTG